>JAUPKV010000139.1 GCA_030837265.1 Methanobacteriota archaeon | reverse complement strand
AGAGTTAAACAATATCTTTCCTGAGGGATTGTATATTGCTAATATATAACCTTCCGGCAAAACAATGTCAAATCCAGAAAAATTCGTTTTATTCTTAAATGCGTACATAACACCCGGATCAGATGCAATACTTCTGGCATTTTCAACCATTGGCAGAACACGGAGTTTTCTCAATTCAGTGGACATATCCTCCCATCTACCAATACCTTGAGCTATAATAAAATATGAGACCAGCATAAGAACAATAGTTGGTATAAAGGATACAAAGGCAAACACCATAATCAGCCTGCCTTTAAGACTCATATTAATTCGTTTCCAATTCCAAAAAGCCACAGATTTCACCTCTCTCTACCAGAGGGTGTCAATTAAGATTTCATATTATAATACTATCATTATTACCATTCGTATTGTATAACTTTTATATCGTCAGGTCAATGAAAATCCTTCCAAATATAAAGTTTTCATCCGAGAAAAGACAAACACTAAATTACAAAGACACAAAAGAGAGATGAAGGGAAAAGTAAAGTAAAATATCACCCCGGAAACATATTTAGGATTCATGATTAAATAACTTTCCCATTTAAATAGAGAAAAAGTAGGTTGGGTTGAGGAACGAAACCCAACTTTCAGGTATTAAATAAAATTATTAAATTCTCAATCCTTAGTCAGGGAAGATCCGAAAATTAAATAACCCTATTTTTCAGACTTGAAATCTTGCCCAAACACTGTTAAAATCAGTAAATGTAACTCAAATTTTGTTTCACAGAAAAAATCTATGTTTATTACTAACAGACTAATAAGAAATATAAGAAAGATAAATATTGTTTAGAAAGTGAATATCTTTTATAATTTTTTTACGGAGGTGATTTAAAATGGAAAATGCCGAAATATATACTATACCAGAAGTGGCTAAAATTCTAAGAGTTAATCAAGTGACAGTCAACAGGCTTATAAAAAGGCAAGAACTCAAGGCTTATAAAATAGGTAAAGTATACCGAATTACCAAAGAAGAATTGGAAAGCTATCTTCAAAAATCAATAACCGTAAATGATTCAAAGGATATAGTAAAAGAAGGATTCTCTACTGCTGGTTCACTTATGAAGTATTTTGGCGCCTGGTCAGGTCCTAAGGAAGAATACGACATCATAATAAAAGCGATTAAAGACGCAGATACAAAGGCGGAGTTCTAACAATGTATTTATTGGATACCACACATTGCTTGGGCATTTTTTTTGAGGTTCCAAATGTAAAAAAGAAATTTGATGAAAATAGGGATGCTGGCATATATACAAATGTGATAGTTAGAAGCGAGCTATTATATGGAGCATATAAATCAGAGCAAACTTTGACAAATTTGCAGTTGATCGAATCATTTCTTAGTGAATTAAGAGTTTTTGATATAGATAGGGAAACAGCTAGTATATGCGCTAGATTGCGTATAGCAATCCTTGATAGATTTGGATCAAAGCTAAGAAGTAAACGTAGGAATACTACAATGGAGTCTCTAGGATTTAAAACTAATGATCTTTGGATAGCTTCATCAGCAATTCAATACAACCAAATATTAGTATCAGCAGATAATGCCCTTTGGCGTTTAGATGGCATTGAAGGATTGAAAATAGAAAATTGGTGAGATTGTGACTATATAATAGGAGATTTATTAATTATGTCAGAATTATTTGATCTTGTTATTATTGGAGGAGGTCCCGCTGGACTGACAGCAGGCATATACGGCGCACGTGCGGGTCTAAGCACTTTGATTCTTGAGAAACTCAGCCCCGGCGGTCAGGTCGTGACTACGGATATACTCGAAAACTACCCCGGATTTGTTGAGCCTATCGGCGGATTTGAACTTATTGACAGGATGGTTGAACAGGCGACTAAATTCGGTGTCGAGATACGCATGGGTGAAGTCACAGGTATCGAAGCGCCTGTCGATCAAGTACATAAAATCATCCATCTTGGTAATGAAACTATTTCAGCTATCGGTGTCATAATCGCAACAGGGGCATATCATAAGCATCTGGACGTTCCGGGGGAAGATCATTTCTGGGGTAGAGGTGTCTCATGCTGTGCTACCTGCGATGGAATGTTTTATAAAGGCAAACGTGTTGTTGTCGTCGGTGGAGGTGATACTGCCATCAAAGAATCGCTTTTTCTCACAAAATTCGCATCTGAGATCACGATTATTCACAGACGTGACCGATTACGAGCAACTAAAGTCTTGCAGGACAAGATACTCAATATGCCCGATAAAGTGAAATTTGAATGGAAGTCGTTTGTAAAAGAAGTTATGGGTGAGAATAAAGTAAGTGGTGTTAAACTCGGATACGTTGACAGCAATGAAGAGAAAATTCTAGAATGTGATGGCGTATTCATATTCGTTGGATTCATCCCGGGCACCGATTTTGTAAAAGGCTTTGTTGAGATGGACGAAAGAGGCTATATACTCACAGACGATAATATGAAAACTTCCGTTCCCGGCGTATTTGCATGTGGCGATGCCCGAAAGAAACTCCTCAGACAAATAATAACAGCCTGTGGAGAAGGCGCAACCGCCGCATTTGCCGCAGAGCAATACATAGAAAACATAAAGGGATCAGCTTACGAATAACAAAGCTATGGAAGGATGATATTTATGAGAGAAGGCAGAATTAAAATCACTACGAATTAAGCCGATATTTCAAAGACAAGGTTCTTTCTGAAGCCGAGGTGCAGTATGAAGAAAGATGACAATATAAGACTAAAAAACACGCTGGATACAGGTTACTATCCTGCATCCTGCATCTTGTATCTTGTATCTTGTATCTTGTATTTTTTT
>JAUPKV010000016.1 GCA_030837265.1 Methanobacteriota archaeon | reverse complement strand
TTTAAATGCGTACTTTATATTCCTGCCTGTGCGTCGCACCTGTTTGCTGTTGCACAGGCTGGCGCAGACGGGTTGTAAGTTTATAAAAATGGGATGTATCTCAATCTGTCATCGGGAGCATTTGAACATTTAAGATGCGACCCTCACGTACTTCCAAATACTTTTCAGAAGGAGGGATTGACAATGGAGTTATTGCATAAGATAGAAGTACTCAAGGATACTTATCCCGACGAGGCTGAGTTGGACCGGGTTCTAGGCAAGTTACTGGACGTTGCTCTCAGCCAGCATCGGATGCGTTTGGAGCGGCATGAGCGTGACCTGGGCGAGTTTGAAAGGCGCTACAGCATGGACTCAGCAGAGTTTTATCGTCGTTTTGAGGACGGAGAACTGGGCGATGCTATGGACTTCTTTGAATGGGCAGGTATGTACGAACTTCGTCAGGACATCTTGGAGAAGATCAAACGCCTGGAGTCAGCTTTGTGAAAGATGCCGCCGATTACCTAGCCTATATCAAGGCTCTTATCGCCCTGAATCCCCAGGTAGTGCATTGGGTGGTAGTACGCGAAGAATCGCAGGGCAATAGGGGGTTGTTTCGCTATCGGCTCACACTGCGTGATGGCGGCTTGTTAGAAATGTTCGAGAGTTTCCAAATCATGGAAAAAAAATTACAGGTGGCAAAGTATAGCTTTCACTGGCAGTCTAAAGATGGAAAACTTAAAATTAGATGGGATAATGCAAGGCATCATCCAGAATTAAAAACTTTTCCGCATCATATACACATGGGCGGAGATGGAAATGTAAAAGCTTCGGCTGGTATCGACCTTTGGGAAGTTTTACGTATTATGGAATCGGAGGTAAAAGAGGGAAAGGGGTAGCCGATCAGCCCTAATAAATGGCGCTGTCCCTATTTTGTCTTGTTTGGTATTTGGAGATTGACATAATGATAATTGTATAATGAAGGTTTGAGCTCAATACATTTTTCTAAAAAGATGCGGGCTGAATTTTGTTTTCTATATTCAAGGTGACCCTGACCCCAAATACTTCAAATACTTGTAAAATCATAGAAAAATGGAAAACTGACTAAAATAAAACTATTGTATGAAAATTTATATTGACACCAGCAGTTTAAACAGGATTTTTGATGACCAAACCCAAGGGAGAATTTATCTTGAAGCTTCTGCAATGTTATTGGTATTTTCATTAATCGAAAACCGTGAAGTCGATATAGTAGCATCTGATGTATTAATATTTGAAAATTCAAAAAATCCTTATGAGGAAAGGAAACTGTTTGTGAATGCTGTTTTAAAGCATGCAAAACAATTTCAGATAGTTGATGAAAAGATACTAAAGAAAGTGCAAAGAATAGAGACGCTTGGAATAAAGGGTATTGATGCATTGCATTTGGCGTGTGCTGAAGAATCAGGAGTTGATACATTTATAAGTTGTGATGATAAAATAATTAAACAATATAATGGCAGATTAAAAGCAATAAATCCTATTGAATTTGTAAGAAATATTTTACATGGGGAGATGTGAAATGATACGAGCTAAGAATTTGACGATTCCTAAAATGGACGAGGTTAGGAATGAAGTATTACAGACAATTATTTCTCATTTAGGAATCACAAAAGCTGCTTTTTTTATAAGAGAATCTATGTCTAAAAAGGTAGATTATTTACAAATCAAAGAGGGACTTTTTGGTAAAAAAACAGCAAAAGACATTTATCGTGAAATGAAAAGTAAATAAAATTCTGTTAAAGTAAAACACACGCGAAACAGAAATTTAGCCTCATGATGCCCTCAAGATTTCAGAGATTTAAAAGCATAAAGCCTAAAATTATGAGTAATCAAGTGGTAATCACGAGGCTAAAGGAAAATAACTATGGAACTCATCGAATTAGAGTGTTTACCGTTATTTTCACCTACAACTACCAGGTTTATTGAACTCGCGGGTGAAATTAATACATACATGCCCTACTATGTTATTCAGAAGACCTTAGAGGCATTAAATAAGAATAGCAAGAGTATAAAAGGGGCAAAGGTTCTCATTCTTGGGTTGGCTTATAAAAAGAATGTGGACGACCCTCGTGAGTCACCTTTTCTTAAATTTTGCTGTTGAAATAACGTAGCGGAACAGCCGCAACCAAATCCCCCTTAAAAAAGGGGGTGAAGGGGGTTGTAAAAAAACTTACAAAAACATGTCCTCATGAAAATGGGGAAAAGAAGATTTTACAAGGTAATACTATAATAATTTTAAGCAGTCTTAAGAGCAAATCATTAGAAACGGAGGTAGAAATGCTAAAGGCGATGGAATGTTTTGGGGAAATCATGAATGATGGCCATATAAATATACCGGAAGATGAAAAACAGTTTTTAAATTGGAAAGCCGGAAGAAAGATAAGGCTTATCATATTGAGTGAAGAAGCGGATGGCGAAGATGTGTTAAAGAAATTGCAAGAGAAGGGACTTATAAAAGCCCCTATAAAAGAAAGAATAAAGCCTGTAAATAAACGAAGGCACATTCATATTAAAGGTGAACCTATGTCAGAAACCGTTATAAAGTTTCGAGGGGTGAAGTGAATTTTTATCTCGATTCCAGTGCACTGGTTAAGCTTTATATCGATGAGGTTGGGTCAGACAGAATAAAAGAGATTGTCTTTTCCGAAAAGAATAATGTTTTCATATCCAAAATTACTGGCGCTGAGGTTGTGGCTGCCTTTTCGCGCAGAAGGCGAACACTAAGAGGTTACGACGCTGTGCAGTTGGCTTCTGCCCTCACGCTGAGCACGGAGATAAACGAAGGTATGATCTTTATATCAGCGGATATTGACTTGAATGGCATGGCCAAAGCCGAAGGTTTGGTGGTAGAAGACTTAGAGATAGGGGAGAAAAAGCAGTTCCCATGAATGGATATCGTGTGAGGGTTCGTTTACCAGGCGAAAATCAACTGGTAAGCCTGTCAGCTTGTCAGTTGGTTATGAAAATGTCAAGAATGACTTGACCCCGAGAGCATTCTAGTATATCGTTTCGTTAAAACATTGACATTTCCACGTATGGTAGCCGCAGGCTTTAGCCTGCGTAAAATCAATGAAATAACGCAACCTAAAGGTTGCGGCTATATGCAAACATTTTAATGAAACGTTATACTCGCTATGTTGGTGGTACTGATCCATATATTCACCGACCTCCAAAGATGAGGAAATTCAAGCTTGAAAAAGGTTCGGTCGCTTTAACTGCTGATATCCTGAAAAAATACGATTGCGTTGTTATAGCAACGGATCATGCTGATTATGCCCCTGAATTTATATTAGAAAATTCACGGATTTGTGATTATTTAATAGAAAAGGGGCATGAGGTTGTATGTGTCGATGAACTTGTAACAAAAGGTTTTAGATTAGCCAAAAATGAATATACCAGCTTTTGCTGTTAAAATAAGGTAGCGCAGCACAGCCGCAACCAAATCCCCCCTATCGGTAGGATAAGCGTCCCCGCTTGTCATTATGATGTCAACCGGGACGGTTGACCTACCTCAGGGGCGAAGGGGGTTGTGAAAAAATTGCTAAAAAGAAACAGTTACAGCTTAATGTTCATAATTCAAGTTTCACGAGTTACGAACTTCTAGAAATATGCAAGAAACAAGGCTTGGCCCCATGTCTTTTTTACTTGCGAAAGGAGATTTAAAAAGTGAAATCGTCTATACCAATTGAAAAAAAGATAGTAGAAGAAATTAAAAGTCTTCCGATACCACAACAAAAAAAAATATTAGAAGTAGTAAGATTATTGAAGACCGGCATCGAAGGGACACACAAAAAACATAGTATCACAGAACTCAGGGGGTGTGGAAAAGAAATTTGGGAGGGAATAGATGCACAGGAATATGTAAATAAATTGAGAGATGAGTGGATTTGAAGCTTGTTACACTCTTAAAGGGAATAGAGTCAGTTTTCATAGATACAGCGCCGTTCATTTACTATATTGAAGAGCATAAAAAATACATTGAAACCGTTGACCCTTTATTTTCCTATATAAGTCAAGGTCATATTACTGCTTATACTTCATTTATCACTTTAATTGAAGTTTTAGCCAAGCCCATAGAAGAAAAAAACAAAGGACTCATGAATGAATATGAAGACCTGCTGATGCAATTCAATTGGTGTCTGGTTTAGTTAATGGAGCAAAAGTCTTTATAACCAATGACAGCAGCCTCAAAAAAGTAAAGGAAATTAAAGTCATAGTTCTCGATGATATTATTAAATAAACGCATGCTGGATTTTTGAAATTATTTGGAATTTCTTAATTATTTGGGATTTGTTATTTGAGTTTTGGTATTTCAAATTTACTCTTGTGTAATCGCGAATATACAGCAAAACAAATAACGCAGAAAATCTGCAACCAAATCCCCCTTATCGGTAGGACAAGCGTCCCCGCTTGTCATTATGATGTCAACCGGGACGGTTGAC
>JAUPKV010000138.1 GCA_030837265.1 Methanobacteriota archaeon | reverse complement strand
TGTCAGCAAATTCATAACAATTGCTAAAACATACAATCTGCCTTCAGAGAATATCAAGCAAAGGTTACAAAGCGAGAGATGGTCTGCAAAACAAGAGGCGTTTGCCAACATCGCATTAGATATCTATGAGCTTTATGAAAACGAATTGAGAGCTGATAACAAGATTGATTTTGCTGATATGATCAATCTTGCTGTAAAGGAACTGAAAGAGAATCAGGAATTGTATAGAAATTCTTTTGCCCAAATTTTAATTGACGAATATCAGGATATAAGTGCTCAAAGATATGAGCTTATACGCGAACTTATGAAGAAAAATAATGGGTGTAAATTGTTCTGCGTGGGCGATGATTGGCAGAGCATTATGGGTTTTTCAGGTTCTGACCTTGATTTTTTTGTCAACTTCCATGAATACTTCGATCATCCAGCCAGAACTGATCTTTCCATAAATTACAGAAGCTGTAAGTCTATAGTGGATACAGGTGCTGAAATTATAAAATACAATAGGGGCTCACAAATTAAGAAAGACACTTTTGCTAAGAATACTACTGAAAATCCTATAAAAATATACGCCTCAAAACATAATCGAAGATCGACAAATATGTACTATTCTCAAATTGCCAGTCATTGCATTTATTCAATAAAGCATTATCTTGATGACGGTTATGAGGCAAAAGATATTCTACTTCTATCAAGAATTGGAAAAAATCTTAAGATGAAGAATATATTAATGGAATACGCTAAAACTCAAGAAGTTCCTATTTCTCTTGATGGAAGTAAAAACCCCAATAAAATACCTTTTATGACAGTGCATAAAAGCAAAGGTTTACAGGCAAAAGTTGTTTTCCTGCTGGATGTGGTGGAAGACCTATACGGTTTTCCCTGTGAAATAGAAAATCCAGATATTTTCGAACCAGCAATTCTTTCACGTAAAAGAGATAGATACGAGGAGGAAAGGAGACTCTTTTACGTTGCTGTGACGAGGGCTATGAATGACCTGATAATTTATACTCGAAAGGATTCGGTAAGCAAATTTATACACGAAATTGAAAATAAGGTTACTTTTTATGAACTTGGGAACTAAATTAAAGTTATCAGAATTTTTTAATTCTCAGGATTCATTACAACTATTCAATTCAGTTTTAATATATTTTTCCTGCCGGCTGTCTGCTTAAATCTACCCCGAACACATTTGTTAAGATGAAGTTAAGAAAAATGAAATTGAAAAACCTGTGACTTTTATAGCTTTATAAGGGGCACTTTGCAAGGCTTCTTTTGATTAAGCGATTTTTTTCCTATGTGGGGAATTTTTCTGATTTAATAAAACCTGTCAACGAAGATTTTTTTCATAGGATCATTCCAAAACTGGACCGCCGAATACGAAATGAAAATCTTCCCCTGTCAACAATTCAATCAAAATATATTTTTCCTGCCGGCGGTCTGCTTAAATCTACCCCGAATACGTTTGTTAAGATAAAGTTAAGAAAGTGAAATTGAAAAACTTGTGATTCCTAGATTTCTAAAAAGGGCACTTCGCAGGATAGACAAGTTTTTTTAATCGATATATTTTTCCGAGACTATTTTAATATCGTAAAAACCCTTTTACCATACCTTATGTGAAGTTTTATAGTTAATGAATAAGTCTTATAACATTGATTAAATAATTCCGAATTTTTTATTGGGAATCTTTTACATTCATCTGATTATGTATATCCTGAAGGTATAAAATGCGAGTTTAAATTAAAGTAAGAGTTTATTTTCTTCCTTGTAGAGTTAACATTAAATTTTCGAGTTGCAGACTTATTTTCATAAGTTCATGATTATCAGTATTATTTGGAACTTTAGAAGTATCTTCAAGGTGCTTGATTTTAATATCAAAGCTTTGTATCTTAATATCTAGTTCTTTTATTTTGTTATCTAAATTGTTAAGGAGTATTCCAAAAAGTAACAGAATACATATCCATAACGACAGAGTATCTTTGTCAAGAGAATTAATTATTCTTGGAGCACTTACGGTGATTCCACCAAAAACTAATATTTGGAGAGCTGTTGAAATATCTATTTTAGATACCATTTCAATCCCTCCAGATTCCGAATTTCAAGCCAACCAAATAAAGTAGAGAAATTATAATTATGAGTAAAATCCATTCCTTGTTACTTAGTATTATATTAAACTCAATTAGTATTGCGCATATAGCGAGAGATAACAGAGCGAATGTACTCAATTTATAATTTAACGTTATAGATACTTTATTTTCCTTTTCTGCTTTTTCTCGAATTTTATTTTGCGTTATTGTCTCTTCTCTAATTGCATTTACTTCTGTTTGTACCAGTGGGATTAATGGAATTATATGAGATAGAATTTTATATTGTTTTGAGATTTCTTTTTCTGTCCTCATTCTTTTTATTTGTGAAAGAACTTCCTCATTTTCAGGAACATTTGGTATTTTTGACTCAAGAACAAGAAGTAGCTCCTCGATTTTTTCTGTCATTTCTTCTTGACTACAAAGTTCCCACTTTTGAACCTCTTTATTTACAGCAATTGCAATTTCTTTGTTATCAGTACCTTGAGATTCCCAGCAAGCATTCTTTGCTTTCTCTTGGATTTCTTCGAGGAGGGATTTTATTTTTCGGTCGAGAATTGGAAGGCCCTTTCTCATTGTTGCTGTCGCAAAAGGTGCTTCTTCTTCAGTATCTCTCATCAACTCTGCTGCACGATCGCAGTATTTCCTATAAAAGTTAAGCTCTTCTTTTTTTGCCTCGAGATCCAAGTCTTCGAGCTTTTGAACTTCTTTTAAAGCATTTGAAAGATTTTTTACTGCTTCAAAAAGTAGCTCTCTTCTTTTAGATCCTCTAGTTACTTCTTTAGTTTCTGCAAGGCATTTGTCTACTTCTTCTCTTGCTTCTTCTCTTTCAAAAAGTATGGCATGGAATGAACGATAAAATGGAAGACAGAACTCTGCTGGATTAGGTTTTATTGATTCTTTGGAAGCTTGTTCAAAATAAATAATGGCTCTTTCCAGTTCCTTTCTGTAATCTTCAGGGTTATTTTCTTGAGACGCTTTGAGTATGGATATTTTTCCTAGAGAGTGATTCGCATTCATTCTCACAGTTCTATCTCCATCAGCAGAGAGTCTCAATAAATCATCCATTAGCTCTTGTTTATTAATAAGATGTGAGAAAACAGAACCAAGAGCTAAAGCCCCACAGTTACGTTTAAAACTATCTTCACTATTTGTTAACCCATGTAAAACTTCCCAAGCTTGTTCCTTGTTCGGAATGTGAGGAAAAACTGATACTATAGAAGCTATAGCAGAACTGCGCACAGATTTATTTTCATCTTTTGATAGTCTGTACAAATCTATCCAAGTACTCTTTATCAGTAATCTGGGAAAAGGAGGCACCTATGGCAGAAGCTACACATTTACGAACTGAGCTATTTTCATCTAAAGATAAGTTATGTAAATCTTCCCAAGCTTGTTTCTTATCTACTATGTAAGAAAAGTTAAATCCAATAGCTAAAGCCACATTTTTACGGACAGAAGTAGACTTATCTGTTACTAATCTGTGTAAATCTACCCAAGCAATCTCTTTATCTGGTACATGAAGAAAGATGGTACTCAAAATAGATGCTGCATTTGAGTTTACTGAAGGATCGTCATCACATGTTAAATTGATTAAGTCATTCCAAGCTCTCTGTCTATCAGGAAATGAATTAAAACGATGCCTAATATCTTTAAGAGCCTCTATACGATCTTTAGGATCAGCACTAAAACATTTTCGATGTACCTCTTCCTGCTCTACCAATAAACTACACCAAATTTCTAAATGCTTCAAGATTTAAAACAATTATCATTTTGTTTCATTATTCCATACCTTTTCTAAAAAAGGTTTAATCTCCTAATAAGTTGCGTATGTTAGAGAATTAGTTAAAGATATCTGGAATTTTGGCATTGACTCAATCAAATCTTTTGTATGAGCCTCAACAATAATTTTTTTCACAAGTACAAGAAAAATAATTCATAGGATTTAAAACAAATGAAATAATTGACAATTTTAAAGAACTGCAGTTATTAGGATAAATGCTTTGTGAAATTATTCTTTTAATTCCTTTGTGACTATTGCCAAAACATCTATAATGTGAGAAGGTATTGGAACTCCAAAAACAGCCAAAAACATCATTGGTATAACGAGATCTATAATTCCTTTAGCGGCATAACTGACAACTATCTCTTTAGCTACATCTTTCCCAAATGCCTTTGTGGGATTCTTTACTTTATCTAGTAGAGATCTGAGTTTAGATATACTTCTTTTCGACTCTTCCTTTTCATTTTTAGGTGCAGAAGAAAGATCTATTTCTTTGATTAATGCGCTTTCATCTTTTAGTAATTCTTCAAGGAAATGTTCTATAGCTTTAGAATCCCCTTTTTTCGTCATTTCAAGAAGCTTTTCTGAAAAGATCTTTATGTTTGCTCCTTCTTTTCCCCCAACTTTAACAGAAAGTATATCTAACTTTTCAAAACCTTCTTTTAATTCTTCCTGAATCTCATCTAGCTTTTCAATGATTACAATTGTGTTTTCATTGACTTCACCTAAACCTGTTTTAAGGTCCGAAATCCCTTGTTCCATGTTTGTTATCTTTTCATCCATGGATAAAAGTGGTATCAAAGGAATAATAGTACAAACTATTGCGTATTGTCTTGTAACGTCCCTTTCTTCCCTTATCTGGCTAATTCTGTTAAAGACATGCTGATTTTTAGGCGTTCTCGGGATAGTTGACTCTAAAGTAAAAACAAGATTTTCCACATACCAGGTCATTTCTTCCTGGCTACCAATTTCCCATTTCTGAACTTCTCTACTGACAGTACATGCAATTTCTTCTGTATCAGTACCTTGAGATTCCCGGCACGCGGTCTTTGCTTTTTCTTGAATTTCTTCTAGGAAGGATTTTAGTTTTCGATCGAGGATGGGAAGGCCTTTTCGCATAACTTCTGTGGCAGAAGGTGCTGACTCTTCAGTGTTTTTCATTAGCTCTGCAGCTTGTTCACAATATTTCCTGTAAAAATTAAGTTCACCTTTTTTGGCTTCTAAGTCCATACTTTCAAGGTTCTGGACTTCTTCTAATGCATTAGCAAGATTTTCAACGGTCTCAACTAGTAATTTTTTATTCTTCGAATCACCGATCTCATTTTTTGCTTCTGAAAGGTATTTCGTAACTTCGTCTTTTTCCTCTCGTTTTTTAGTAGAAAGTATTGTGTAAAATGAACGGTAAAATGGAAGGCAAAATTTAGAGGGAATATACCAAGTAGATCCTTTAGAAGCTACTTCAAAAAATTCAATAGCTCTTTCTAATTCTTTTTTGTATTCTTCTTCGGTTTCTGCCTGTGATGCTCTATATATAGAAATTTTTCCTAGCGAATGATAAGAGTACAGTCTGACTTCCTCGTTTTTATCTTCTTTTAGCTGAATCAGGCAATCCCATGCATCTTCCTGATTTGGTAATTGCGAAAACGAAAATCCTATTGTATAAGCAGCGTTTTTTCGAACATTTTCGTCTTCATTATTGATCAGCTTAAGAAAATCTTTCTGTACTTTTTGTTTATCTGGCACCTGTGAAACAACAGATTTAATAATCTCTGAAGCTGTAAGTCGTATTTTCCAGTACTCATTGCTGGTAAGTTCAATTAAATTCGTCCATACTTCTTGTTTATCAGGTACATTTGTAAAGGCTGTAAATATTACCTTAGCAACTTCCCATCTTACTTCTTCGTCCTCATTCTTTGTTAATTTTATAAGGTCCTTCCACCCGTCTTGTTTTTCTGTTACCTGTGAAAAGGTCAAACTAATTGACTCTACCGCTTTCAGCCGCATTTTCCAGCACTCACTGCTGGTAAGTTCAATTAAGTTATTCCATACTTCCAGTTTATTTGGTACTTGCGAAAAAACTGAACCGATTACATGCGCAACTTTTTGTAGTACCTCTTCGTCTTTGATGCTTGTTAGTTCAATTAAATCCTTCCATGCTTTTCCTTTATCGGATACTTGTGAAAAAACCAATTCAATTGCTTCTATAGCTCCGATTTGCACTTTTCTGTTTTCAGTGTTGCACAATCTGTATAAATCATTCCACATTTCTTGCTTATCAGGAACTTTTAATAAAATCAATTTAATTGCTTCTGCAGCTGATTCAACTGTTTTTTCATCGAAATCATTGGTAAGATTAATTAAATCTTCCCATGCCTGTTTTTTGTCGGGAAACCGTGAGAAAACCAATAAAACTGCTTCTTCTGCAACAATTCTCACACTTTCATCAATATCTCTAGTGAGTTTAATTAGATCTCTCCATGCCTCTCTTCTAACAGGCACTTGGAAAAAAGCTAAGCCTATTGCTTCCGAGATGCCCTTACGCACTATACAGTCTTTATCTAGAGTTTTCCGATGTAAATCTATCCATGCTTGTTTTTTATCTGACAAATCTCCAAATACCGGTCCAAGTGACGCTGTTGCTCTCAATCGTACCTCAATGTCTTCATCCGAGGTGAGTTCGATTAAACCATTCCATACTTTTTTTTTGTCAAATATTCCTAGAAAAACACTTGCAAGCGTTTCCGCGGTCTCCCATCGTACAACAGGGCCTTTATCCAAATTTAATTTGATCAAATTCTTCAATGTCCATTTTAAATCTTTCCACGCCTGTTCTTTATCCAGAACATATCGAAAAATAGTTCCAATTGCTCCTGCTGCTCTCCCTCGTACATATTGGTTTTCATCTGAAATCAGTCTGTGTAAATCTTTCCATGCCTGTTCTTTATCCAGAACATATCGAAAAATAGTTCCAATTGATTCTACTATATACGCTTGCACTTCGCTATCTTCATCTGAAATCAGTCTGTGTAAATCTTTCCACGCCTTTTCTTTATCCGGAAGATAC
>JAUPKV010000137.1 GCA_030837265.1 Methanobacteriota archaeon | reverse complement strand
GGTCACTGGGATGTAATTGTAGTTAATAATAACCAGGCTAATAGCCAGGCTTCATATCTGAAAAAAGATGAGGGTTTCGATATCATATTTAACAACTCGGGTGATTTAATGAATCCGGGAATTCTGGATCCGGGTGAAAGTATTGACCTTAAGTTATCTGATTTTGATTCTGGAGACTTATATATAAAAGTTGTAACCGAGAATGGCATCGCCTCTTTCATAAATTATAAGTGAGCTGATTTCATGGGACTAGATGAAGAAGAGAAGAAGCGAATTCTTTCAAGTGGTAATGATGAGATTGATAAAAAGTTAGGTGAGGGCATTCCTTTAGGTTCCCTTGTGCTCATTGAAGGAGAAAACGATACCGGGAAGAGTGTACTGTGCCAGCAAATGTGTTACGGAGGGCTAAATCAAATGTATAGAATAGCATACTACTCAACTGAGAACACAATTAAAAGTATGCTGGCGCAAATGGATAGCCTCAGCCTTGATATTTCGGATTTTTATGCATGGGGATATTTTAGAATTTATCCGGTCCATCTGGAAGGGGTTGAATGGACTTCTACACAAATGAAAGGAACTTTGCATCTGCTTATGACTCATATAAGAAACATAAGAGAACGAATCGTTGTAGTCGATTCGCTCACAATGTTTACTACTTATTCTGATGAGGATAATATTCTCGAATTCCTTACCAGTTTAAAAAATCTTTGCGATAAAGGATATACTATTCTTATTACCTTGCATCAACACGCTTTCAAAGAAGATACACTCGTAAGAATAAGGTCTGCATGTGATTGCCATCTCTTTCTCAGAAAAGAACAGCTTACTGATAGGTATATCAGCGTTATGGAAGTATCGAAAATAAGAGGTGCTAAGAAAAGCACAGGCAATATAGTGAGTTTTGAAGTCCAGCCTGGATTCGGATTGAAAATAATACCAATTTCGCAGGCTAAGGTGTAAGTGTTTAAGGAGTTTAGGAAAAAACATGGACAGCATTGAGGAAAAGCTCAGTTTAGAAGATGGTCATTCGACGGGAGTATTTACAAATTTTCCATTTAAACCAAAAAAGTATGATGGACATGACCACTCAAATTTGAAAACCTGTAATCTTTACAAACTCCTTCCGCCAGAAGTAAAAAAAGAAGTCGAAACTAATCTCCATCTCCTCGAATACCTGCATATACTGCCCATTGATACCATGGGTATACCCAGATTTATCTCCAAGCTTGAATCAAAACATGGTGAGATACAGGATGCGAATTTAATCTACAAAGTTAACGACCAGACTTATGTTCATATATATCCGAATAAAAACGATGTAAGGAACTTCTATATCCCTATAGAACCCATACTTCTGACAGGGGTTGGAAATCTTATAAAACAGCTTGAAATTAAGCTGGTTGATTATCTCACAGGAGTTGATTTCGATCCTGCAAACGTGGAGGAAAAAGAGAAGATATTAAGGGATGCGCTGGATTCAATTTGCATAATCACTAGCCAGACGAAAAATATTACTTCTGCCCCCGATTCCGTTTCGGGGTTCAAAAAATTGTTAGGGTCTGCATCCTTTTTAAGTGGAAATAAAAAAGAGGATAACCATATTTATCTTCCGAAAGAACATTATGAAGCTTTAAAATATTCAATTATCAGGGATAAGATTGGAGTGGGATTCCTTGATCCCTATATTCACGACAGGCATATTGAAGATATTACCTGTAACGGCTTAGGACCGATCTTTATTGAACATAAAGTGTTCAAAGGCCTGAGAAGTATTATCGAATTTAATGATAATGAAATACTCAATCAATACGTTATAAGGCTTGCAGAAAGGATTGGAAAACCAATTACTTTCAAAAACCCTATTGTGGACGCTACACTTCCGGATGGGTCGAGAATAAATATCGTTTTTGGGGATGACGTCAGCAAAAACGGAAGTAATTTCACCATAAGAAAGTTCAACGATACTCCGTTTAGTATTGTTCAGATTTGCCAAAGCGGAACTCTTAATTTTATGGTTGCAGCTTACCTCTGGATCCTTATCTCTGAAGGCATGAGCGGTTTCATCTGTGGGGAAACAGCAAGTGGTAAAACGACTACATTGAATGGGATTACGGCATTTATAACCCCTGATGCTAAACTGGTTTCTATTGAAGATACTCCCGAACTGCAGATCCCACACAAAAACTGGACAAGGGAAACCACAAGAGGCAGCACGCGAAGTGGGAAGACCGGAGAAGGCAGCGGTTCGGATGTTACAATGTTTGACCTGCTCAAAGCTGCATTGAGGCAGAGACCAAACTACATCATCGTGGGAGAAATCCGAGGGGTTGAGGGAAACGTTGCATTTCAAGCCATGCAAACCGGGCACCCTGTTATGTCGACTTTTCACGCTGCAACTGTGGAGAAGTTGATTCAGAGGGTCACTGCTGATCCTATAAATATCCCCAAAACATACATAGACAATCTAAATTTTGTTATAATACAATCCGCAGTCAGGAGACCTGATGGTAAACTCGTAAGAAGAGTACTCAGCGTAAATGAGGTCATCGGATTTAACCCCGATAAAGGTGGCATTTCTTTCATTGAGGCTTTCTCATGGGACCCTGTTGCCGATAATTTTACTTTCAGTGCCATGGGCAGTTCATATCTTCTTGAACAAAAAATAGCTACAAGGCTGGGAATTCCAGGTAAGAAGAAAAAAGTAATTTATGAAGAAATCGAAAAGAGAGCAAAAATTTTAGAAAGATTGAGTGAAGAGGGAGTCGTAGATTATTACGAAGTTTTCAATACTATTGCAAAGATAACAAAGCGCGGCATGCTGAGAATTCAATTCTAAGCCGGTGATCACAGTGGAAACATCTGAACGAAAAAGCAATCTCAAAAAGAGGTTTAGCATACAACTTGTTCTTGATAAGCTTTCTCTTAAATATAAAAATTACATGGATGAACTCTATATGAGTAACGATTTACTCTTTTCACTCACTTATATGGCATCTATTTCCACAGCTAATCTGACAAGAGATAGAATATTTGTAAGTATCTCCGAAAAAAAGGAGTATTGTCCAAGTATATACTTTAATCAAATCCGAGAATTGGCTCAGAACTGGCATTATGATTATGCCCATGCATGTGAATTGATCTCAGAAAAAGTAACTAATGAGAGATTAAAGGAGTTGCTAAACAGGTTAGCAAATGCTATTGCTGCCGGGGAACCGGACAATGAATTTCTTAGAAAAGAGTGGATCTTATTTAAAACAAAAAGACAGGATGAATACGAACGAGATCTCGATACCACGAAAGAATGGTCGAACGCTTTTACGGCATTACTTGTTTCCACATCTCTCGTATCTATAATTATATTGCTTTCGGTTATCCTGTATAATCTGGGCAACCCAGCGCGCACATTGCAGGGCACGGCGTTTATTATTACTGCAATGTCTGTTCTTGGTGTAACTTTGCTTTATTCAGCCTCTCCTAAGGATACTAAAGCCCATAGTTTAAAAATAAAATCTAAAGAGCAGATTTTCATCTATAAGTGGCTTCCTCATACACTTATTCTCTCAACTTTAATTATTATTTTGTTCACGATTATTCCGGCTTTTGTCGGTTCTTTACAGTTTTTAATTGATATCAAAGGAATTGGAATGATTCTGACAGGACTAATTATGCTGCCGGTTGGAATTTATGCAAGCAGAGATGCTAAAAAAATAGATGCTAGAGATGAAAGCTTTACTACATTCATAAGAAGTCTTGGATCCATTGTTAGTGGCTCAGGGCTGACAGTGCCCAAAGCTCTTTTAAAAATCGATCCTAAAAATCTTGGAGAACTTAGAGAGATGAGCCAGCAGCTTTACAAGAGACTGGCATCCGGTCTGGATCCAAAGTTGTGCTGGGAGAAGTTTGTTGGAGAAACTGGCAGTTATTTGATTTATAAATTATCAAATGTTTTTGTAGATGCCATAAATTTAGGAGGGGATGCTGAAGTGATAGGAGAACTTGTAAGTTCGTCCAATCTTGATCTGGTGCTCTTAAGAATGAAAAGAGAACGTATCTCTAAAGCATTTACCAGTCTTGTAATACCTCTCCATGTATCAATGGTTGCTCTCTTGCTTTTTATAGGTCAGATTCTGACAATTTTTACAAACGTTATCACTAAATTATTTGCTCAATTTAATATTTCCGGCACACAACTGGAATCCATACCAGGTGGTATGGCTGGTATGAACCTGGGCATATTTGGAGGGGTTCCCGTTGAATTACTGGGACAGTTTGTTATAGTTTCAATAATTGTTATAACTTTGACTAATATACTGGCAATTGTTGTGGTTAAAGGAGGGCCAATATATTTAGTATTATATTATGGTGTGATTCTATTCGTCCTTTCTGGCATTCTAATGATCGGTATTCCTCCTCTGGTAGAGCGAACTTTTTCGTTCAATAGTTTGATGAATGGTTTATGAGGATGTGTTAAAATGGATTCTAGTGTCGTAACTGTGAATTTAAGCTCTATAATCGGATCAAATTTTCCAATTATTATAGGAATTTTTGTAACTCTATCGGTGATGGGAATAGCAACTTTCTATGATAAACGTAAAGGTGAAAATAAAATCCAGGTTAAAATCGGGAATGAGAGACCTTCCTCTAATTTGATCCAGAAGATTCAGGATTTCAGTTCTAAATATACGAGTAATTTTTCAGAGTACAGCAAGAAGTTAAGCAGTCTGATCCCTGAAAGGATGAAAAAACACAGTCCTGAAAGCAGTGAAATAAAACCTCTTAAATCAACAGGTGGAATCCCAAAAATATTTGGAACTGTAAAAAGTAAAATCTCATCTTTTTCATTTTCAATGCGCGGCAAAAAGAATAAGTTTGGTAATGAAAATTCTGCCTTGCAACCAAACAAAAAAGCAAAGACATCTAAATTTAATGAAAATGAAAAAATTAGCAGTTTTGATATTGATAGGGTTGTAGACTCGAAAAAAGATGAATTGGACTTCGATGATAATGTTTTAAGTGAGATGTCTACTGCAAGTAGTCTTAAAAATAAAAACGCAGCGTTAATGAACGCGGATTTGGAATTTGATAAAAATGATTTTGATAAAAATGATTTTGATATCGGATTCGAGGAATTGAACGATGAATCTCCTGAAGAGAATGCGTTATTTGATTCGGGAGCTGAAAAAATAGCTTTAGGTGATGATACTGATAGTCTGCTGGATTCTCTAAAGAAAGATATTATCATAAAGAAAGAGAAGAAAATCGATTTTATGACTTCGATGCAGGGTGAAGATTTGGAGATTAAATCACTCAAATCCGACCTTGAGGGCACACTTAAAAGGTTGAAGCAATTCAAACAATATTCGAAAAATTAACAAAGGTAAGTGATAAGAATGGGAGACGTAGATGTAGATTCAAAAATTGATGCAAAATATATCGGACTTATAGTTTTGGCTGTATTTGCAGGCACAATGCTTGTATATACATGGCTGTCTACATTTAACAGATTAGATTACAGTATCATGTTCTATGCAGCGCTTCTTATACTTTCTTTTTCTTTGATGCTGGTAAAAAGAGGTTAAATATTAAAGAGGTAAGCGTGTGCTTACCTTACTATTACAACTATCGCGCTGCTAACCTCAAGCACATCGACTTCCCTACCTCCGGAGATTACTTCCTTTCTTATCTCCACGGCGTGGGGTTCAAGATCAATTACTTTGTCGTTTATAGTAACAGTTATTATTCCCGCTGCTGCCTGTTTTTCAATAATTGCAGGGTCCTCGTCTTTGAGAGCTTTTACAATTGCGCCGGCATCCTTCCTGAAATTCGGACCAATAAAGCCCATGTTGGGTTTAACTTCCACAGGCACGTATTCAAAGGAAGGAGTCCCCTCCATTAGTTCAACTTCCGAGTTAGTAGCACCTGCAATATCCCCGGTATCAACGTTTGCCTTATAAAGCTCTATTTTCTTCAGCGGAGCGTTAAGTGCCATCCCAAGGTCGGACTTGTGTCTCCGGACTTCACTTGTGATCTCCTTAATCAGCTCTCCGGCAGCTTCGGCTTCTTCGCTGATCAAGCTTTCCTCAATTGCAGGCCAGGCCTGTATGTGGACACTTTCATTGCTAAACCTGGAATACAACTCCTCCGCAAAGAAAGGCGTAAAGGGTGCAAGCAGAAGTGAGAGAGTTCCTATGGTTCTGTAAAGAACATACTGAGCAGCTTTCCTGTCTTCAGGTTTGCCCCCATAGAGTCTTCCCTTCACGAGCTCAAGATAATTGTCTGCAAGAACTTCCCAGGCAAAGCCTCTGATAGCTTTGAAAGTGGAATCAAACTGATACTTGTCAAGCTCATTCGTGGCAGTATCTACAAGTCGGTTAAGCTTGCTGAGCAACCACAGATCAATTGTATGGAGAGAATCGATCTGGAATTTTTCAGCATCTTCAGGCCCGAAGTCCTTTAAATGAGACATTGAGAAGCGGTAGATACTCCACATTTTCTGGAGAAAACGAGAAGCTGATACGACATCCTTCCAGCGGAACATTACATCCGAGCCCGTGGAGCCGCCAACAGCTCCCCACTGCCTGAAAGCATCGGCACTGTGCTGTGTGGTTACTTCTTCGGGGGAAATAACATTTCCAAGGGACTTGCTCATTTTATGTCCGTCCGGTCCGAGCACCATGCCATTGATTACAATGGAGTCCCATGGCCTTTTGCCTTCAAGGGCGAGGGATCGCAGGATAGTATAAAATGCCCAGGTTCTAATGATATCATGCCCCTGGGGGCGGATCTGAGATGGTAGGCGAAGTTCATGCTCACTTCCCCAGCCAGTAACATGCAAAGCAGTAATTGAGGAGTCCATCCAGGTATCAAGCACATCGGTCTCGGGTTCGAATTCTGTTGAGCCGCATGCACAGGCTTTCTTTGGGGCTGCTTCGTTCGGGTCCATCGGAAGCCAGCTTTCTTCTGCGATCAGGACTTCTCCACACTGCTTACAATACCAGATAGGAATAGGAGTTGCAAAAATTCTCTGCCTGGAGATACACCAGTCCCATTCCATAGTACCTGTCCAGTTCTGAAGCCTGACTTTCATATATTCGGGATACCAGTTAATCTCGTCTGCGATTTTCAGGATGCCTTCATGGTTGATCTTTATGAACCACTGAGGTTCCGAAAGGATTTCTATCGGGGTGTCGCAGCGCCAGCAGAGCCCAACATTCTGATCAAGCGGCTTCTGATCGTACAGGAAACCGCCAGCTTCAAGATCGGAAATGACAGCTTTTCTGCACTCGCTTATATTCATGCCTTCGTATTTGCCAGCTGCTTTTGTCATTTTCCCCTGTTTATCGATGGCTTTTATCAGAGGCAGTCCATACTTGACCCACCAGCGGACATCCTGTTTATCCCCGAAAGTACAGATCATTACAGCGCCTGTACCGAATGCGGGGTCGACAGCTTCATCGGCTATAAGAGCTACTTTCTGTCCAAAGACAGGTACTTCAATCTCTTTGCCGATAAACTGTTTGTAACGCTCGTCTTCAGGGCTTACTGCAACGGCAACACAAGCTGCCATAAGTTCTGGCCTTGTTGTAGCAATGTCAACTTTGTCAAAATGGACAAAATTAAGTTTTGTTTGCCCGGCATCATATTCTACTTCTGCAAAAGCTATGGCTGTCTCACAGCGAGGACACCAATTGACAGGATGATCTTCGTGATAGATATACCCATCATTATACATTCTGATAAAAGATTTCTGTGTCTTTACGTAGTATGACGGCTCCATGGTGATATATTCGTTACTCCAGTCAACAGAAAATCCCAGGCGCAGCATTGTTTTACGCATCTTTTCAATGTTTCCTGCCGTGAGTTCCCTGCACATCCTCCGGAATTCTGCTCGAGGAACCTGATTTTTAGTTATCCCGTGTACCTCTTCAACTTTAACTTCAGTTGGCAGTCCGTGGCAGTCCCAGCCTTCCGGAAACATTACATTATATCCGCGCATGCGTTTGTACCGGGCAACAAAATCAATATAGCACCAATTAAGTGCATTTCCGATATGGAAATTTCCTGTCGGATAAGGAGGGGGGGTATCAATGATATATTGGGGACGAGTATCCTCTCCCCAGTTGAAGTGATACATGGATAGGTCCCATTTATCCATCCACTTTTCCTCAACCTCATTTGCATTGTATTCTTTTGGAATTTCGGATTCTAACATAAGGACACTCCGCTATTGGAAATCGGAAAATAGTATAAAGATTTATAGGGGTCTTAGAGTGCTTGCGATTATTTAAAGGTATCTGGTTTTAAATAAAGTAAATTTTTGAATGTTCTATAGCTTTCGGGAGTATAAACCGTTCGTTTTAGTGATGTGTACTGGTGCAGACAGAGAAATCAACAACTCAATTGATTCTCTGCCAAAGAAGAGCTTGATCCAGAATGTTTTCAAACATTTTTTCATCGGAATAGTTGTTAACATTAGTATTATTTATTCCAACCATCCTGGCTTTAGATCTGTTCATACTGACGTTCCCGTTTTCCTGCATGTAGATATAGGTGCCATTTTCGATGCCCACGATTACACAGGAATCAGGAATAATTTCTACTCTGAAATATTTTGCAAGTTCAGGATTCTGATCCACATCTATAGAAGCGATCGTGGCATTTCCCCTGTATTCGGCTGAAAGATTTTCAAGGATTGGCTTCATAGATCGGCATGCTGGGCACCATCTGGATCCCATTTTCAAAAAGACCGGACCTTTATTGAGTGATGTGTTAATCTGTTCCAGCTGGGTTATTTTTACAACAGTAATATTTCCTTTGGCAGTATCGGAACTTATTGAATTTCCGGAAATATTTTCTGAACAGCCAGCCGTAAAAAGCACAGCTGTAAGCAGGATTATCAGTAAATATATTTTTTTCATGCTAGTCGTCCACTATTTGCGATCAATGTTTCAAAGTCTATAATATAAGATGAGAGCCTTTATTTTTCAATTTATGAGTTTAATTTTTATTACTCTTGATTAAATATGTAAATACTAGAAAATATATAAAATTAGTCGAATAAAGTTTCCTTATAATTTATAATTTAGGAAAGTTAAATCCGTTATATAAAAATGAGGAAAAAAATGTCCGGAAAAGATACTCCAAAAACAAAGCTAATAGGGTTCTCTGATAGAGAATTCAATTTGCTGAAGGACACTGGATATATGGGCAATCTCTAATGAAGTCTGTTCTTAGTACCGCTCCGGAAAAACTAATGGTCTAACATAAACCAAAAAGAAGAAAACTGTGTTTTCAGGAGAGGGTAGTCCGCACATCTTCAAGCACTTGCAAGGCCAGAGCATTATTAAGACCAAGGTCTTCAAGGAAATCCATAAGATCTTCTTTACACGCATTCATGTATCTGTCGAGGTCCGTTTTTTCAAGTTGAGATAAAAGCGGGTGAAGTTCCATTTATGCCACCTGATAATTATTTTTTGAAATATTAAAGTAGTTCAGGGGTTCTATGAGGGACAGGTGAATCATACTTAAACTTGCCAATATATGAGGTTTCTGTGTATATTTTGAGCGCAAGTTAGGTGTCCTATATTTCTATGATTTAACGATTATATAGTTTCCGATAGTAAATTGCCTGATGGGAAAAACAGGCTGTGTAGCTGTTTGGTAATATGTTGCTGATATAAAAATTTAGAATTTTGTAGTAATTTTTGAACCAATTAAATGTCTATAAACGTGCAAAATTAATTAATTTTTTAATACAGTTTTTCAAAAATATTGAAGGTATTTTAAAAACTTCTTTCATCCTCATAAGCAGGAGACCCCTTCCTCGGAGCGAAGCGACAGGTGGGGGAGGAATGCGTCAACTTTCACCGAAACTACTTTCTGTTCCAATAAAGTTGTCGTTCTAGCCCGCAGTCGTTTACAATTTTGTTTAACTTTAACACTATCATGTATTTTGTTTCCCATAATATCAGTTATAGCAAAATAACCGGAAGATCGTTTACCCTTAACTATACCAACTCCTTGATCAGTCTCAATTAGATCAAATTTCCTTAATCCGAATAACTTTCTTGTAGGAATTATTTTTTCTGATCTTTTCCCTGTTCTTTGCTGATAATCTCCTTTACTAACATGCTTTTTGAGATACAGTGTATCATTGTATTTTACTTTTAGATTAGTGAAACAGATCGAAACAGCATCAAAGCAATGGGTTTTTGGTAAATGTAAAATCTGTTCTCTCTTGAATTTAGTTTCGTATCCGAAAGTTTCTATGAAATCCCAATCAGATTTTTTAATTTGAGATTTGATAATACCTACTTCGGTAGCATGTTTTGTTTTAGATTTTCTTCCAGATAGTTTAATTTTTCCTGCATGAAGATTATCATGACAAGTATTACAGAGAGTTATAAGATTATCAGGTATATCCGTACCGTTATTTGATCTGAAAAAATGTGATGACAATGTAATTTAGGATCTTTTGATTTACCTTTGCAATGTTGGCAAGTATAATTATCCCTTGCAAGAACATACGCTTTGACATTATAGAATCTCATTTGATTGCCTTTTTGATACCAAAAACCATGAACATATGGATTAGTTATCTTATGAATATCAAATGAAGCTAATTCAACTTTCCATTTTGTTACAGGAAGAATTGATTCTACAAACTTCTTTTCTCTGAAATGAGAATCAAATTTGCTTCTTATTGAAGGAGCTAATCTTCCATCCCGTCTTGAATTAGCTCTATTTTTCCATCTCGCAGGTCTATATCTGGTCTTTCGACTTCTTCTTGTTCTTCGATACATAGCTCTTTGTTGCATTTTTCCTGAAACATCTTCTCTTAAATAAGTTTCAGATTGATACAACACTTTCCCATTAGACATAGCACAGACCTATCGTTTACCAATATTACTTTCTCCTATTAGTATCTGGTCAACAAGGGCTTTCTTACAAGCCCCGTCCTCAAAAATCATCAGATTTTAGGGAGGGGTAGTTGACGTTGGGTTCTTGGGAATTGGCTGCTGGGAAATTTCATCCCACTCGCCGTCGATAACAGCAGATGTTACATTTTCCTCGGAGACAATTATCTCAATTTTGTGTGGAGTGAGCATCTGGGCCGTAATTTGGCCTGTCCTGTTCCCGTAACCGCTCTGTCTGCTCGTAAACGTATAGGTGAGTAAGTGCTGTTCGGGTATTGACTTGAGAATCTCCTGACTTTCAAGCTTTAAGTCAAATCCGTCAAAACTGTAAGTCGGTGCATTTTCTATCCAGGTTCTGGCGATCCTTTCAGATTCTTGAGGGGGAATGGAAGTGGCATATTCTCTGAGTTCAAGCAGTTTTGAATCAATTCTTTGAAGGCTCTCAGGCATATATTCAGAATAATAAGGGTCTACCTTCACTGTTTTATTTTTATTTGCTTCAATCAGGCTGATTTCAAGCGTTCCTACATCCGTAACTATAGGCTGCCCTTCCTGAGGGGTGTAGCTGTCATTCATCTCAAGGAATTTGTTCTCCTCAAATAAAGTGATAAGCTCTTTAAAAGCGGTTTCATTGAAGGGTTTTTCGTATTTTTTCATGAAATTTCTTTCATTATCGGATGTAGTAAACACAACTGCCGTACTATTTACGGTCAGCTCCTGCATCTGCAATTCCGGAAGTGTAAATGCTCCATATGTTTTATGAATTATAATTGCATCTTCCGAACTCTCACTTTGCTGTTCAGTACATCCAGCTACAAAAGTCAACAATATTAAAGGCAATATAGCAACTAGTTTTGTAATCAAAACTCCCTCCTATTTGATTCTTTAAAATTTACCCTCATAACTACACTTTATAATACGAGACCGTAAGAAACTTTTTTACGTCTACATCAATAACAGTAACTACAAAAACAACTCGGCGAGCTTATTTTTGTATCAAGGATGTGCGTCCTTTCATACTTCCACGGTCGCTGCTTATCAATCGCCGAATTTAATGAATTCTTTAGGTTCGAGATTGGTTGCCATTGTCCAGAAGTATGCATCGCCTTTAGGGATGCGGAAAATTATGAGCCCTGGATGATCAGGTGTCAGACCAAAAGTTTTTAAAAACGGCCTCTCCTCAATAACCTTCTTTTTGAGTTCCAGGTCGTCTACAAACTCTATTTTACCTGCCACTCTCATCATTGTCCCTGCTGCTTCACCCGGCTGCCAGAAACATGCCTCTACTTTTGGGTTTGCCTGAAGCTGCCCGTACATGTCTTTCATAGCTCCGATCTGGAAGTAAAATCCGTTTTCATTGGCGAACCAGAAACCCAGTGCCCGAACTCTAGGTTGATCTCCTTCGACTGTTGCAAGATAGCAAACAGGTGTTTTATTTGCAAATTCTATGCAATCTTTAAAATCCATATTAACTTACTCCTTTTTTCATTAATTTTTAAGTTTATTGTATTTCAAATTAATTATTTCAAAACTTCAAGGTTTCTTTGTTGAAAGTTCGTATTTCTATGGTCGCGAGAATCTTATAATGAACTTACTATTAAGGAACTTTTTGAAAAGGAACTTTTTCATGAAATTTTTATGAAATTTTTTATGATTTTTTTTCGTGAGCAAGATACACTAAAAAAGGATTGAAACGGTGCGGTTTGTTGCTTCCTTAAAGATTCAATAATTATATCAAATTCCAAATCCCATCTAGCTAAGGAGTTGATCCTAAAATGGTTTATAAAACCGGCTTACAAGGTAGAAGGAACCAGGCAGTGAAAGAAATTCTGGGAGATATATTATGCAGTGAGCCTGAACGTGGATATTTCTTTAACGCTGCTGATGGTACAATAACAATGAACATACATAGAACTGGCTATCCGGAAGGAGTAAACGTTAGCTGGTATGCAATGGATCCGTTACATTACCCGGTTTTCAATGACAATGATGAATATCTCGGTGCAGTTCTCAGCCAACGTGGTTTTCTAAGCATGGAAAGGCTGGCAGAAGCTGTGAGAAAGGCAAAAGCAAAAATGGCTAGATATCCATGGTAAAAACCTCATCCGGAAGTTCAGCAAAGGTGTATAAATGCTTCAATAAACCAATCATATAAATGGACGACCTTTATATCAAAGCCAAAATAATTTAAACATTTTCAAAAAATTCAATAATACTAACACATTTTAGACAATCATCTAACTTGATAACACTTTAATTGAATTAAAATTTCATTTATTAACATATAATTGCGTAATGTCCAATAATTTGAATAATTTATTTAATATATGTTCCATCCTTTGTATAATATAGGTTAGAGGTAAATAGAGCAGCTACATGCTGGAAATTCTTGAAAAAGTTTGCCTTTTAAAATCATGGTTGGGGGACTGTGATTTAGGGTAACGGCAATGTGGTCACGGCTTTTCTCACTCTATTTACCCTCATTCATTCTCATCAAATGTATAAAAGAAATGAAAGAAATGAAAGAAATAAAAGAAAAAGTAAAAAGAGTAGAAAAGAAAGGTAAAGACAACATACTTGGGGGAGAGTTTGTTGGGGAATTGTTGTTGGGGAATTGTTATTGGGGGAATATCTTTACCTTAGTACGTAATACTAAAAGAAAACATAAATACTTTTTTATTTAATATTTTAAATAAATAATATAATTATAATTCAATGTATCTGAAAATTCCAAATCTTATAAACTTTTCACTCAAGGTTTTATGATTGCATGGTCATTCTTTAATTTTTCCACATATAATCTTCTTCTGATATTCATAGACCCGGTGTAAATCATTGTCCATGGATTTTCAAATTATTTCCTACATTAAAGGAGCAATTGATATTGTTCTCGGCTCTATCCTCCGAAGGTCAACACAAAGCACAGGAGTCTTTATCTCTTCTTCTCTTGTGCACTTATTCTTTTCTGCTTTTATTGTCTCTTAAGATGAGACTAAATACAAACAGTTAAAAATATTTAACAGAATAAAATATTTATCATTGTAACTCTATGAATATATTATGGATTTGGAATGGCTTTTAGATATTATCAAACTTTTCACTTTTTGGGCTCAAGATCCAGCAAATACCTACTATGTCTTTGCACTGATTTTGATTATTTTTGTACTTTTTGTTATTATATTTGAGATCGGATCCATATTGAAAAAAGGGAAGTCTTCCCGAAATGATAACTCCTAATGCTTTTTTAGCTGTAGACGCTTAATTGTCGTCTTATTATTTACCTTTCGTAGTAATCGTTAGGAAAGTTTCTTCTACATGTTTTATAGGTCATAAGATCATAGTTAAATTGTCATAAGCCTCTTTTTTAGGTGAGCAGGGAGCTTTGGGGGAGGCTTCCTGCAAATATCTATAAATTACAGAACCTGCCTCAACAAATTTAATATACATCTTATTGCTATTTTTATTTTAATCTCATTATTTTAACTGCTCCTTGTTTTGGTTAGTCAGGTGAGCATTTTAATAACTTTTCAATATTAATACAAAAATTGAGATCTCACCAAGCCTAAATAATAAAAATGGATGGAAAAAATGATTGAAAACATTTTGATAATTGTGCCGAACTTAATAGCTTCTTATATGGTCATGGTCAATAAAGCATTCTATGCTAATGTAATTTACTGCTTTGGTTATCTTTTATTTATCTGGCATAATTATAATTCAGGTGACAGCTCGCAAATGATTTATTTCACAATTTTAGAAATAATGTCTGTTGTTGGAGTTTTTATATACATATATTCTGTTAGAAAAACATCTGGAGTTATTAGCAAATAACGTATGTGGAATAGCAAGACCAGATTGAATATCAATACCTCACTTTCTGTTTTCAATTAGAAAGAAGAATTAGAGTTTATTT
>JAUPKV010000136.1 GCA_030837265.1 Methanobacteriota archaeon | reverse complement strand
TAAAAAGTACAAATAATAAGAATGAGAAAAACTCTAATAATAAAGAAATAGTTTTAAAGAAACAGTTTTAAAGAAACAGTTTTAAAGTTATAGTTCTCAAAGATGTAAGGAAAAAACATTGTAATTAATTATTTGGAGTTTATAGCATTATTGAAGTAGTTTGTAAACATTAAAGGAGCTTTTTAATCGTTAATCATTTAAAACAATCTTGAATTTGAAACCCAGAAAATATAAAAATATTTATGAACAAACGTCCTGTATTATTATTATCACTAATATATTTCATTTATTATTTGATAAAGGCCTGATCTTTTTATGGTAGATGTAATTAAGGAATTGGAAGCATTAAGGCAGAATTTACTTGACCTGTCCCTTAGAAATAACCTTCTCAATTACCGTCCTTCGCAGAAAAGGACCATTTCAATTACAGGCAATACTCTTTGGGAGATTTATGAGCGATTTGTCCTTCAGGAAAAATCAATGAGGTTCAGATCAAAAACGAGATCAAGAAGAAGCAATAAAACTGAAGAGGGGGAGGAAATAGAGGATGATGACCAGGAAAATGAAGCAGGTTCTTTAAGAACAATTGAAAAATATCTTTCTTTTGAAGAAAAGAATAGGATTCCCAGTTCCCGCTCCGGAGCTTTCCTGGAAACTCCGGATGACAGTGAAACCCTCGATAGAAAGCTTTTTTATGTTTTTAACCAGGCCAACTCGATATTTGAGGAACAGGGATATCCGGTGCTTTACCTGGCTGTAGGCTTCCTGCAGTGGAATGAAATAAAATCTTCGGTAAAAAATCCAAAAGCTCCTCTGCTCCTTATTCCAGTAGAGCTTAAAAGAATAGGCAAGGGTCGAAACTTCACTATCCAGTGGACTGGAGACGAAATATTTACTTCAATCACCTTGCAGGCAAAAATGAAAGAATTTGGGATTCAGATTCCGGATTTTGGGATGCCAGAAGAGGTAGCGGGAGTTGAAGAGTTTTTCAAGTCCATATCTAAGGTCATCCGTGAGAAAGACAACTGGATAGTGCTCCCGGAAGTATATCTAGACCTGTTTAACTTTAGAAAATTTGTTATGTATAAGGATCTTGACCCTGCAACCTGGCCAGAGGACATGTCTCCGGCAGACCATCCTCTGATCCGGAAAATTTTTGACCCGCAGGATCCTGAGAGTGAGCATTCCGGCTTTCTGGAAGAAGAAGTTGACCTAAAACTTTCAGCAAAAGACACTTATCATATAATGGATGCAGATTCTTCTCAGATTGCGGTTATAGAAGACGTTAAGTCAGGAAAAGACCTGGTCGTGGAGGGGCCACCAGGGACAGGAAAGTCCCAGACTATAGCAAACACAATTGCAGAACTGATTGCTCACGGCAAAAGTGTGCTTTTCGTGAGTGAAAAGATGGCGGCTCTCCAGGTAGTAAAAGGCAGGCTGGATGCTGCCGGGCTTGGGGAACTCTGTCTTGAGATTCATAGCAACCAGACGCGGAAAAAGGCAGTACTTGAGGAACTTGAAAAAATCCTGAACCGCGAATCTCCTGCAAATATAAGCTCCGAGAGGGATATTAATGAACTTGAGAAATTGAAACATGAGCTCAATGAGTATGCTTTATCCCTTAGAGAACCTGCCGGGGGCCTTTATCCCAGCCTTTATTCACTTTATGGAATAAGAGAAAAGATAAAGGCTTATTTTGAGTCCAAAGGCATGAAAATGCCCCGTTATGGATTTCAGGAACCTGAAACCTGGACCCTTGAAGCTTGGACAGAGGCAGAGTCAGTTTTAGAAAAATTAGGTCAATTACTTCCCACTTTCGGAACGGCCCGAAAGAACCCATGGTATGGCTGTAAACCAGGGATTGTGCTGCCTTCAGACCTTGGGGAGATCGAACTTTTAACAGAAGAATGTGCTGCAGCTTTCCAGGCCCTGGAAGTAGCAATTAAAAATCTTAATGAACTCTCTGCAACCTCCAGGCCAAATACTCCGGAGGAAATTGAAAGTATAATCAATGCTGCCAAATTCCTCTTAAATTCTAAACCTTTGCCTGAACAATTGCTGCAAAACCAGGAATGGGAATCCGATTCATCAGGTATGGATGCCGAAACTCTGGTTTCGAGGCTCAGGCAGTACAGGGAACTGAAGACTTATGTTGATAGGACTTTCCACCCTTCTATATTTAAGCTTGATACCTCGGAATTCGAGAACCTATCCCACGGATTCCTCAAATTTATAAACCCCAGGTACAGAAAACTCAAAAAAGAAATTATATCCTATTATATCTCAGGAATACCTTCTAATGATAACAGAATCCTGCTAGACCTTGCCTGTATTTCCGAATGTGAGGCCTGCAGGCAAGAGCTTGAGAGCGCCGGGACAAAAGGGAAAAAGTACTTCCTGGATTACTGGAAAGGCATTGAAAGTGATCCTATTCTCCTGGACGAATACTGCAAATTAATACCTCCCCTCCGTAAACTTTTAAAAGAAAACCTTTTCACAGATAGGATCTTCAAGCTTGTAAGTAGCGGAATAGACGATGCTGCTCTGGAATCTGCAATAAATGAGCTTGCTGCGGCGAAGCAAACTTTTTTGCAGTCTCTCGAAAAAGTTGGAAACCGCATAGAAGCAGATTTTGGAAAAATGTTTGGAGGCAGCCCGGAAACTGTAAAGTTAAGCCAGTTAAAGTCTCGTACAACTAGGTGGAAAACCGAAACTTCGTCCCTGGTGCTCTGGAGCCAGTACCTCGAATGCCAGCAGGCCTGTCTGGAAACAAAAGCAGCTCCTATGCTGGGAGACATCGAAGCCGGAAAAATAGAACTCTGTGATATGATTCCGGCTTTTGAGGGAAATTATGCCGAGCTTCTCCTGCACCGCGCTTTCAGAAAAAGGCCTGTGCTTTCTACTTTTATTCAGGAGCTGCATGAAGGCAAGATTAACAAGTTTGCTGACCTTGACAGGAAAGTTTTGCTGGAAAATAGAAAAAGGATTGTGTGCTGTGCTTATGAGGCGGCCCCAAAGCTGACATCAGGAGCATCAAGGGCTTCTGAAGCCGGGATTGTGCTAAATGAACTCAACAGGAAACGGGGTCATATGCCCATCCGTGCCCTGATGAAAAAGGCAGGGGGCCTCATACAGAAAATCAAACCCTGTTTTTTAATGAGCCCGCTATCTATTGCCCAGTACCTCGACCCCAGGAGTACTCGCTTTGACGTAATTATTTTTGACGAAGCCAGCCAGGTCCGGCCTGAAGATGCCGTCGGCGCGCTGCTGCGCGGAAAACAGGTTGTAGTGATGGGAGATTCAAAACAGCTGCCACCTACTGATTTCTTCGATGCTGTGCTTGATTCTCCGGAAAGGGAACCTGAAGACTTTGCTGCCGCAGGAGATATGGAAAGCATTCTGAATGCGTGCAAGCGCAGTTTCCCGGTCAAGACCCTTCGCTGGCACTACAGGAGCAGGCATGAATCATTGATTGCTATTTCAAACCAGGAATTTTATGATAACCGCCTGTATGTTTATCCTTCTCCTATGCAGAAAGATGAACGTTTTGGGTTAAAATTTGTTCATCTTCCGGATTCTGTTTATGATAGGGGCAAAAGTGGTGCCAACAGGCTGGAAGCGAGAGCAGTTGCAAAGGCAGTCTTCGAACACTACAGGAACTATCCCGATAAAAGCCTGGGAGTCGGTACTTTCAATATAAAACAGCAGGAAGTCATCCAGGAAGAAATCGAGGCTCTTCGCAAAGTAAATCCCGGGTTTGACCTTAGTTCGAAAAACGGAAATAGCGAGCGTTTTTTTGTTAAAAACCTGGAAACTATCCAGGGTGATGAAAGAGATGTCATTTTCCTGAGTGTAGGATTTGGTTTTGACAGCAGCCGAAAACTCTCCCTTAACTTTGGTCCTCTTAACCGGGAAGGAGGAGAGAGGCGTTTGAATGTGCTTATTACCAGGGCAAGGGAAAAATGTGTTGTCTTTTCGAATTTTACATCAAGAGACCTGGTTCTGGACGAAAATTCTTCTTTAGGACTTCGATCCCTGAAAATCTTCCTTGAGTTTGCCGAGAGTGGAAAGCTTCCCCAGCCTGCCTGCAGCAGGGAAGACTTCGCTTCTCCCTTCGAAGAGATTGTCTCCAATTTCCTGACAGAGAACGGCTGTGAGGTCCACAGGCAAATTGGTTGCGCCGGGTACAGGCTCGATCTTGCAATCCCCGATCCCCGTAACCCGGGGAGATATGTTCTTGGAATCGAGTGTGATGGAAAGAGCTACCATTCTTCGCGTGTAGCACGAGACCGCGACCGCTTGCGACAGCAGGTGCTCGAAGGACTGGGCTGGAAAATATACAGGGTCTGGTCAACGGACTGGTACCTGCACCCGAAAGAAAGTAAAGAAAAACTGCTTGAAGCAACTCAGGAAGCCATAAAGCAGGCAAAGTTGCAAGCAAAATTCAATCCGGAACCTGAAATTTCACCAATTAAAAGCCCTCCTGCATGGGATGAACCTGCAGCTCGAACTAGTCAGGCTAGTAAAGATAAAGATGAAGATAGAGATCCTAAAGCGAATAAAAACCATAATGAAGAATTTAATGACTTGCCCGGAGGCTCGCTTTTACCTGATGGTAAGTTTACAGGCCCATTATCTCCTTCCAGTGAACCGGTAGATCGAATTTCAGCTGGGAGGAATATGGAAATTAAAGTTGGAGAGACTCTCGAAGCCGAATTCATCGAAACGAATAATCATTCAACAAATTCCTTTGAGGCTGAATCTGAAGAATTATATTCAGGCTCTCCTCTTGAGTTTAAAGAAGAATTAATAGATTGTTCAGGTGAGGATTTCCTGCCGGAAATGACTTCGAAAGCAGAGTCCATGGCTCAGCTGGCAGATGAAAATTCTCGTAAGAAACCTGTCAGAAAAAGAGAAAAGTCCAGGCTCCTTAAATTCGACGTTGATCCTAGCTCAGAAAAAATAAACACATTTGAGCTTATACCAGAGCCGGAACCTGAAAAAATTAATTTTTACCAGGCATATCCTGAGATTGATTTCAGCACGGGTTCCGAACAGAAGCGGAGACGCAAACGACTTAATGAATTCGCATATATTTATGGCTCGGAGGGGGATTTCGAACCTGAACCTTACCCTGAGGAGGATAATTATACACCAGGCAATGAATGGAATTCGAAAACTGAAATCAATCTTGAGCCTGGTACTTATGCCGATCCTAAAGATGAAGCTCGATTATTGAAAAAAAATAAAGCTGTTGAAGTTTCCGTACCTATTTATAAGACCTTTCCTCCCTCAGAATTTGTACAGTTCGGAGACCTATCCGGGATTTCCGATGAGAAGCTAGAACAGGCGGTTACAAAGATCGTAAAATATGAAGGCCCAATTCATTCAGATGCCCTGCTCCAGCGGATAAAAGTATTTACCGGAGTTCCCCGGATGCCGGGAAAAACTAAACAGCAGATTATTGATGCTGCAGCTCATGCCGAAACATCAGGAAAAATCCGAATAGAAGGTGAATTCTACTGGCCAACTTCGGGCCCGGAATGCCTTCTGCGCAGGCGCGACGGCGATTCGTCTGCAAAAATAGAATGGATCTGCGATGAGGAAATAAAAGAAGCTGTTCGTTTTGTCCTGAATTCCCAATATTCGACTCCGCTTGAAGACCTCATCGTCCAGACCGCAAGAGTGCTTGGAATAAAAAGTACACGTAAAAACACATGGGAAAGAATCGAAAAGCTTGTACAATCAGGAATAGACAGTAAAGAATTGACTTTAATGCCTAATGAAATGATTTATTTTATGGAGTGAAATCGCTAATTTGTTGGGAATCAGGGAAGCTTAATTCTTCCCATCAGCGTCCCACTTTTTAGTGCTTTCTTACCTTTATTTTTATTCTGTAGTAACAAAGACCATTGCAGCTACGACAGTGGTCCATTTACCGTCTTTGTCGCCCTTTGCTGTCTGGCAGATATGAAATGAATCAAATATATGGCCGCTTGCTTTATACACCTGCTCCCGCTCATGCCAGGCCATTTCAGCATCGAACTCAATACCAAGAGTCGTTGCAAGCATTGTTGCCGCGAGGTCTTCAGCATATTCTCCGGCAATGATTTCTTCTTCTCCAAAAGAGTGATGTTCGGAAATATAGCCGTAATTATCCTCATTTACCGGGACAGCGGTTCCTATAGCTGAAGCCATTAAACGATGAGGCTCATTAGTATCGTTCCGAGCAAGTACACAATGGACAATTCCACCGGGTTTCAGCTCTAAGAGGCCTTCTTCTTTGGCTACGAGTTTACAACTGGGAGGTAGAATACTTGAAACACTCACAAGATTGAATTTCTCTATTCTTGCAGCCCTCAGCGCAAGCTCGAAAGACGCTAATCTGTCCTTATGTACCCCGGTACCCTTTGTCAAAAACGCTTTTCTTGGGATCATGTTGACTCCTTATATATTTCTATGCACCTGCATGTGATTTACATTGCATAAGCCGCGAATTACACACATGAATAATTTGAAATTTTTATATCGGAAAAGAACTATTGGGCCGATAGTCTTATCTTTTATGTCTGAAATGTACATCAAAGTTATGAACTTTTTCCTATTAACTAGTAATTAAAAAAATATAAATACCTTTGAAAGACTTACCTTACGTTTAAGATATAGATTATTCAATAAAACAAACTTTATCTATATATATTTGACATACCTCTCAAAAAACTCAAAAGAAACTGTAAATTTCCAGCTTGGAGATGTTAAGCTCAAGCATAAGCAGTATATGTATTGTATGCCCATGTGTAATGCCAAAAAACCAGAAGGGTAAGAATATTCTTAGTGCTGTCAAATTTGTAAACCAGTACAAAAGGTCCTATATGAATTCTCCATTTTCCCTGGAATTCAGCTTCAAGGGGAACGCCCATTTCCGGTTTGTAAGCAAGGAGTCGAAGGCGCTGCTTTACATATTCATATCCTTGCCGGTCAAAATGGTACAATTTTATTAGATTTCTGCGGACTGAGGGGTGAAGCGCTACTTTATAAGTCATTTTTCCACCTGGTTAAAAAATTCCTCAATCTCAAACGCAGCTAACTCATGTTGTATACTATCCTGGTCAGCTTTTCGAATCTTCATGGAAAAGGAAGGCTGAAAAGCGTCTTCAGAAGGATATTTTATCTCGTTGAACTTCTTTTCAAGATCCTTAAGCTGGTTGAAGATTTCTGCAAGTGCCATACCCATCAGCTTGAATGGTTTAAAAAATTCCCAGTGATTCGGTTTTGGAAACCATACTCAAAGTAAGATTTTAATTTAATGGTTTATATAAATTTTGGGCTCTTATAGTAATGACATAAGTTAGTATTTTTAGATTACAACATATCTTCGTTTCTAATAATCAGTGTAAGTCCATTTATCTGGTATTCTTTGAATACAATGAAAATTATTAATAATTTTATCCCATAGATAATTTTATGACACCTGCAATTATAGAAATATCAACGTTGATTGTTGCAATTATTATTGCTATAGTGTTATATGAGATCCTTGAGAACGGTAAACAGCTCGCAATGAATGCAGTGTTTGGACTCATAGTGCTACTTGCAGCAAAATTTCTATTTGGGCTTAAAATAGCAATTACTATGTTAACTGTTATAATATGTGCGTTCGGAGGCGTTTTCGGCGCGCTATTAATAATTGTGTTGAATTTTTTTGGAATTGCTTTTTTGTAAGGTTCAAACAGACTCCAATGAGGTTGTGGGATGAGAAAAAACGACAGTATTGAAGCCAATAAAAGGAAAATAGACTACGAAATAGTTTTCAGCAGGAAGAGGAAGAGAGCAGAAATTGCAGTCCGACCGGATTTGAAAGTTATATTTCGCACTCCTTACGGCTTGAGTCCCGAAACTATAAAGGAAATGGTTCGCAAGAAGGCTGGTTGGATATGTGAAAAGCTTGAGTCATTTGAAGCAAACAGACTTCCTGACCAGGAAAAACAGTATGCGGAAGGTGAGACTTATCTATATCTTGGGAGGGAATACCCCCTGAAAATCCTTTATCAGGACAACATCAAGAATCCCTTTGCAGCCTTGAAAGATTGTGAGCTTATTGTTTCGGTGCCCGAAAATAATTCCGAAGATCTGTCTACTCTTCTGGTAAAAAAAGTGATCTGGAATTTTTACAGCGAGAGAGCCGAGAAGGAAGTTGGTGACCTAATAAGAGATTATTCAAGAAAGCTCGGAATATCTCCTCCGGATTTTAAAGTAAAATATCAGAAAAGACGCTGGGGCAGTTGTTCGGCTGAGAATGTCATAAGGATCAATTTCCAACTTATAATGGCTCCGTCTGAGCAACTTGAATATGTGGTAGTGCACGAGCTCTGCCATATTAAAGAGAAAAATCACTCTGCAAGGTTCTGGAAACTTGTCGGTAAACTCATGCCTGGCTACGAAATCCACAGGAAAGACCTGAAAAAGAACGGATGGAAATATGTGCTGTAGTTGCCCATTGACGAATAAATAAATTGTGTCCGAAAATTGAGACTTATTTCATCCAAATATCGGGCACAGTATAAAATTGTCTGTATTAAACTGTTTTATTTCTTTGCTCCCAGGCAGAAACCTACAAACGCTTGATTATCCCAATTAATGCTTCCAGGAACCATTTTTCAGCCTTCGAGCCTTCAAATGAATATACAGGACAAAGTTTCATAATTTGTTAACATATAATTGTGTAGTATACATTTAGATACCTTGAGCTTAAATATTTAAAAGATGATAATAGTTTTGGACATCGGAAAAGGCGATCTAAAAAACGAACCGGAATTATCAAAATTCCTTAGTTTGTCCTTTTGTAGATGCCCTATTCACACACCACTTTTTATTTTTTTGTTTTTATTTTCCTAATAATTAGAGCACGTATACCATTTCCGTTATCTGATTTCCGTCATAAAAATACCCATTTGTTGCACCCGGAAAACCTGGGATCTGAGCAATGCCTTTATATTAAAAAGGACCCCTGATTTTTAAATAATTGTAAACATGAAGATTTGGAAAGTTGAAGTCTAATAAAATCTTAAACCTTAAGCTGGAAAAGGCAATAAACTATCAAAACACTGGAAGTTTAAATAATGAGCCTTGTTATCGCTTTTATAGGAAAAAACGGCGCAGTCATGGCCGGAGATATGCGGGAAATCTCCTTTCAAGGAGAAAAGTCCGAACGTGAAAAACTGGAAAAAGAGCTTTATTGCGGTTCACTGGTTACGGAAGACGAACTTGCGAAAAAAGCAGAAGAGTTAAAGGTAAAGATTAGTGTTACGAATTTTAAGAATAAAGTTTCAGAGAGTAACGGCACCCTGATAGGAGAAGTTTCATCTTTTGAAGACGGAGTCCTCAAAATAAGAAGGCTATATGCCTCTGCCGGTAATTACGCTATTGCCGAGCTCAGGAACAGCGAACTGACATTAATTTCACATGGGAAAGGAAGTAATTTCATAGCTTTCGGAAATGAATTTACCAAACAGGTAGCGGACAAATGCTTCCAGGATAACTGGACAAAGAAAAGCAACTTTCAGGACGCTGTAAAAATCATCAAACTCTGCATGGAATCCGCGGCAAGGAAAACAGCCTCTGTTAGCAAGCAGTTTAATCTGCTTCAAACTACCTTGAGTAATGACGTATTGATAGCTGTTGAGAAGGACAGACAGAGCTGAAAAATATTTAAAATTTTATGAAACGTGATAAAGAGTAAAATTGCCGTCTTTAGCTACTATACTATATGGCAGAAACCTTGTCGATATCAGGTATGCTTTATTATATCCCTCAGTAACATTTGAGGGAATATTTCTCGAATTAACATAGCCGACATCTCCCCTGTTCCAGAAACCATAAACATAGTCTTCGGTACGTTTATCATCATATGAAGTAGCAAAGTCGGTGAGATAAACGGTTTCGTCATTTGTGTTATTTGCTAAATAGCTTGTAATGCTGTTCTCTCCGTTTTTTGACTCTGTTACGGAAATGTGATATAAAGGTGCAGAAAAGACCAGCGATGATAAAATGATAAAGCCCAACAGCAGGTTAATATAACGTTTGTTTTTTAGTGAAAGTGTTATCAAAGCTGTAGTTATCAGCAAGTACCCGGACATTATTGAAGAGGGCAGCAGATACGATGAAAGCGTTTGTGTAGGGATTATAATATTAGAATTATAAAAAACATCGAATGCTTTCGACTCAGGATATCCGTAAAACACATTATATGCGTATAATGCAGGATTGTCTTGCAGGTCATTGAATGCATTGAGAATGATATTGTCCCAGGCGAAAACGTATGGTATGACAAGTATTAAAGGCATACTGATGAGTGCGAAATAGAAGATATTCTTTTTATTCAGTATTTTTTGGTCAAAGTTACTTATGCAGATAATACCTGTAATCATTATTATCGGAATTGCAGGCTCAACATATCTTCCTATTATCCTATCATTCGCTTTACCTTCAATCAGGAATACGATAGTAACAGCTATCAGTAACATTGAAGAAATTAAAGCATAAAAGATAGGTACTGATAGTGTATGATTTTTCAGTGGTTTTTTATTAGCTACTAACAAGATAAAATAGTAAATGATAACAAATAGAAGCAGATATGATGCTACTAGAAGATAATTAAATAAATTAACAAAAAGCTTGCCAAAAGTAAATAAATTTTGCATACTTGCTAAGTTAACAATTCCATGCTTTGAGATTCTCTGAAAACTATATGCTGACCCACTGTGGTAAGTTTTATCTAAATCATCGTAAATTTTTAATTCGTCATTAAAAGGTTGGTAAATGTCTACGTATTTCTTGATATCATAAGCTGACCCACTGCGGTAAGTTTTATCCAAATCACCGTTAATTTTGTTTAATTCGTCAGTAAAAGGTTGGTAAATGTCTACGTATTTTTTGATATCATAAGCTGATCCATAATTGTAAGCTTTTCTTAATTCTTCATTAAATGGCTGGTGAATGTCTACGAAGTATGTTGAATATACAAGCCAGGTCGAAAGAAAAACAACAAAACTAATTATTAATATTTTTTTGTTCTTAATTAAAACAAAAGCCTTCTCATCCTTTAAATTCACGAGAATATAAAAAATGAATGTAAGGACAAATGCTATCAGCATTGCCAGTCCTGTAGATCTGGTAACATAAAGATACACAGTCGACAATGAGGCCAATAATGCCCATTTTTTTTCATTTGTCTCATAGCTTTTAAGCACAAACCATATGGAAAATAAAAATAAGGGTGTAAATAACACCTCTGTCATTAGCGTAAAGCTGAAAAAATTTGAAGATATCGATGCGGACACAGCAACAGCACCTAAGATTGATATTAACTTTGAGCAATACTTGTCCAGAATAAAATATGAAGGAAAAATGATGGTGCTGGATACAAAAGCACTTATCACTAACATCGTGTGATAAACGATGAAATAATCATTTGAAACATAATAAGCTAATGACATTAAGATAGCGTATCCCGGAGAAAAGACGCCTAATTTTCCATATAATTTCCCGTGAACAACGTTCTGAGTAACGCTGTTATACACCGTCTCATCCGGAAAAATAAACGGGCCATTAAAATTTGTTGACAAGTGAATTTTTATAATAACTAGTATAAAAAATAATGCACATATTATGTGAAAAGCGTAATTATTTATGATTCTGTTTAAATATGGACATGAGCAAGTATTAACCACAGTTATCAATTGCCTCAATTTATTCTTGATGATTAGGATAAGTCAGAATTATTCATAAAACGTATCACATGTATATTAAAGCAGATAGATATATATTTTTACAGTATACTTCTTCTTTAGATTTATAAGCACACTATTTCATCATCAGAAGAAGGCATAAAGAAAAAAAGAAGTACTTACCTACTTTGTAAGTATTTTTACTCATTCTTTTACAAAAAGCTCGACAAATTCAAATTTTGTCACATCAAAAAGACCCTTATCCCCCAGTTTAAGTTCAGGAATTACCAGAAGCGACACGAACGAAAGAGTCATAAAAGGCGATTTTAGTGAGGTTCCAAGTCTTTGAGCTTCTGCATTCAGCAGCTCATATCGGGAAGCTACTTCTTCTCCACTCCGGGTGCTCATTAGACCTGCAACCTCAAGAGGAAGGTCAAGTAGGCTTTCTGCTGTTCCAACAACTATTCCCCCTTTATTTTCCACCAATTTGTTGACAGCTTCAACGATATCCCTATCATTAGCCCCGACCGCAATAATGTTGTGGCTGTCATGAGCAATGCTACTGGCAATAGCGCCTTTTTTCAGACCTATGTTTTTTATGAAACCAATCCGGACAGGATCATCTCTATACCTGCTCAGGACAACCATCTTCAAAATATCCCTGTCCGGGTCCGAAACCAGATTACCGTTTTCTATTTTAGGCAGGACTGGCTCCTGACCCGTTACAAGTTCTCCTTCCTGAGCAACTATTGCCCTGATTTTACTAATCCGCTCCTCACTACCTCCACTGGCAGCAGGCAGGGAAAGCTTAACATCTTCACTAGAAATTTTACTTCTGCTGAAAACGTTTTCTGCAGAGATTTTTTCCATAGGGAAAAGAACGTTCCCTTTCTCATAAACACAGATCCCATCAATGAAAGTTTTGAGCACATTGAACGAATTCAGTGAATCTACAATGATAAAATCTGCAGGATCCCCCTCGCGCAGCAATCCGACATTTAGCCCGTAGTGTTCAACCGGATTGAGAACTGCTGCCCGGAGCAGGTTATAAACATCAAGGCCCTTTTCCTGTCCGCGCCGGATGAGCTTATCGATATGTCCCTCATGTATAAGGGTATCCGGGTGAGAATCGTCGGTGCAGAGCATGACCGATTCGGGGTATGCGTCTATCAAGCGGTACAGGGTATCGAAGTTCCTGGCTGAACTGCCCTCACGGATCTGTATTTTCATCCCAAGCTTAATTTTCTCAACCGCTTCTTCATATGTAAAACATTCATGGTCTGTAGAAATTCCTGCACTCACATACTTTTGCAGGTCAGACCCACTTAGGCCAGGCGCATGCCCATCTATAACTTTGCCGTACTTTTTGGCTGATTCAAGTTTCGCGATCACTTCAGGGAATTTCAGGATCACGCCGGGGAAATTCATCATCTCGGAAAGGAAATATAGATCATTTCTTGCCAGCAATCGGTCCACAGCTTCCGCATCCAGTACCGCTCCCGCGGATTCGAAAGGTGTGGCCGGCACACACGAGGGCACCCCAAAAAAGACCTTAAGAGGAGCTTTTTTCGAATCCTCAAGCATAAAATTAATGCCTGCTTCTCCCATCACGTTTGCAATCTCATGAGGGTCGCTCACCACTGCAACCGTACCCCTTGCAACTGCCATCCTGGCAAAAACCGAAGGCACGGTCATAGAACTTTCTATATGTACATGGGAGTCTACAAGCCCCGGAAGGATGTACTGCTCATTATCGTGCTCTTTCTCCTCTACACGAATTATCTTTCCGTTTTCAACGGCAATTTCGCCTTTGAACTGCCTTTTGGAAATAACGTCAACGATGATTCCCTGAAATGTATCCATGGTAATTTCATTATAATTGCAAATGTTTAAAGATTTCTAAAGAGCTGATGTTAACCAGTTTTCCAGGTTTTCACGTTTTAAATTTTCTTTAGATAACCATATCCCAGCGCATAATATACTACAAGAAGTGAAACTCAGTGAAGAGTTTCCTGATTAATAATTAATACAACTTACACAATTATTCCTTTGATGTCCCCCAAACAACAATGGCAGTTCTGGATAGATCGCGGAGGCACGTTTACTGATATCGTAGCCTGTCGCCCTGATGGAGAATTGATCACACATAAGCTTCTTTCCGAAGATCCCCAGCATTATAAAGATGCAGCCATGCATGGGATTCGACAGATCCTTGGGCTGCCAAAAGATTCTCCTCTGCCAGCGGAAAAAATTGAAGCCGTAAAGATGGGGACAACGGTTGGTACAAACGCTCTTCTTGAGCGGAAAGGAGAACGAACTGTTCTTGTAATTACACGGGGGTTTGGAGACGCTTTGAGAATAGGGTACCAGAACCGCCCGGACATTTTTGCTTTGAAGATTGAGCTTCCGGACCAGTTGTATGAAAGGGTTATCGAAGTTTCCGGGAGGTTCGGGGCGGATGGGAAAGAAATTGTGCCCCTCAACCTTGAGAATGCAAAAAAGGAGCTTGAGTCAGCCTTTAACGCCGGAATACGTTCGGCTGCTATTGTCCTTATGCACGCTTACAGGTATCCCGAGCATGAATCAAAACTAGGAAAGCTTGCCAGGGAGATCGGTTTTACACAGGTATCCCTTTCTCATCAGGCTAGCCCGCTAATAAAATTCGTGAGCAGGGGAGAAACAACCGTTGTGGACGCTTATCTTTCTCCGGTGCTCCGCAGGTATGTTGATATGGTTCAGGAAACTCTGGGGGAAAAAGCAGAGGAATGCGACGAAGTGCAGGAAGTACATTCGGAGCTGAAAAAGGCAGGAAGAGAATCCGCCGGAAGTCCCAGGCTCATGTTTATGCAGTCTAACGGAGGGCTTATTGATGCGGAGGCTTTTCAGGGCAAAGACTGCATCTTATCCGGACCTGCCGGCGGAATAGTAGGAGCGATTTCAACTTCTCTTGCGGCCGGGGCGCAGAAAGTTATTACTTTTGATATGGGAGGCACATCTACGGATGTGGCTCAGTACAGCGGGGAATATGAACGCAGTCTTGAGACCGAGATTGCAGGTGTGCGCCTGCGTTCTCCTATGCTGCGCATCCACACTGTTGCTGCGGGCGGAGGTTCCATTCTGCATTACGAGGGCGGTAGGTTCAGGGTAGGCCCGGATTCAGCCGGATCGGACCCGGGACCAGCATGTTATCGGAAAGGTGGGCCGCTTACGGTTACCGACTGTAATGTCATGCTCGGGAAATTGCAGCCTGAATTCTTCCCCAGGCTTTTTGGGCCCAATGCTGATCTAGCACTTGATTCCGAGCTTGTGCGCAGGAAATTTACAGAGCTTGCAAAGGAAGTTTCAGGTGATGGCAGCCTTGTTGAAAGCAGCAATGTGTGGACCCCGGAGCAGGTAGCGGAAGGCTTTCTTTCAGTAGCTGTCGAAAATATGGCAAATGCCATAAAGAAGATCTCGGTCCGGCGGGGTTACAATATAAAAGAATACACACTTTGCTGCTTTGGAGGAGCTGCTGCTCAGCATGCCTGCAGGGTTGCAGATAGTCTTGGAATTAAAAGTATTTTCATCCATCCGTTTGCAGGTGTCCTTTCGGCATACGGCATGGGGCTTGCAGACCAGAGGCTGATAAAAGAGCATTACATCGGCACTGAGCTGTCAAACGGGCTGGTCAAGGAACTTAAAAGCGTGTTTTCCGAGCTGGAAAAGGAAGGGCGCCTCTCCATGACGGAACAGGGAGTACAGGATGACCGCATTGTCGCACTTCATAAAGTACATATGCGGTATGCAGGTTCTGATACTCAACTGCTTGTGGATTTTGC
>JAUPKV010000135.1 GCA_030837265.1 Methanobacteriota archaeon | reverse complement strand
TTGACATGGTTTAAACTGTAAAATCAGCATTTCATATTCATTAATATTGGCAAAAATTTATTATCTTCTAACTTGGGGAATCTCAAAATCGTCTCCGAAAGCTTCAAATTCATTATGAAAAATAGTTAATTCCATGCAAGAAAACAAAGATCATAGTACGGGATTCATAGGTATATGGCACATTTATGAGATGGAAATGTGGGATGAGGACTATTTCAATATGGACGTTCAGGCCTATATTAATATAAAGCCGAATAAGCTCGGGAATTTTCAATTCGGTTTGGTTTCCGGGGAAATAGACGGAAGGATCGTTGATTATGCCGACGACAACAGATTCGAATTCACTTTTGAAGGGAGTGATGAATGCACCCCTGTTTCTGGTTTTGGTTGGTTAAGGATTAAAGAAAAAGATAAACTCGAAGGTGAGTTCAGGTTTCATCTTGGAGACAGTTCTACTTTTTTAGCAAGAAAAGCAAAATAATCAATCAAATTATCAATGATAAATCATTGAGAGATAGTTATTTTTCGAAGCTCAAAAAATGATAAAAATGAAATGTTACAAAACTTGATTGGGCCCCATCCGCAACAAGCTTTCAGAATATACTTTTCTTAATATCGTTTTTTACGGGAGGTTACGAAGAGATTGTATGTAATTGGGAGGGAATCAGATGTCTGGACTTATTAAATTCCGTTTTTCCATAATTTAATTTAAACTTCAGCTGCTCAATGAATTTATTAAGAAAATAGATCAAGAAAAAAGCTTTAAAATTGAAATATAATACGGAAATGAGTAGATTTTCCGATGTCCTAAAAGGATAACTTCAGGAGGTTTCGAAGTATGCTTTTTTCTAAGGGTCATCTTTCAATTGTTCTTAGTTTTTAGCAGGTATTTTTCCGAACTCACCTTCTGTTAGATTTGTATGTATAGAAGATTTGTTTAGCGTTACTAGAATCTTATTCCTTTCTTTCTTGAAAAATAAAGAATGCATTGTGAAGCAAAATTCGCAAGTGAATTTTGGATTTTAGAAGTCTTTTAGTCATTCTTTTAACTTTTTTATTCCCTCCTTTTGGTGCTGTGTGATTTTTCGTTTTTGGCAGGTGTACACTAACCTATTACCTACTTATACCATATATAACTTATGCAACCTCTGAAAAAATAGGATTTGGATTCGATGAATAGATAATGCTAAAAGAAAATAATTAAAAGTGAAAAAGTATGCCAGGAATAAAGCTCTATATTGCAACAAGTCTGGATGGCTTCATAGCCCGGGAAGACGGCAGCATTGACTGGTTAATGGAATACGAGAATAACCCCGAAACTGACTATGGATACTCAGAATTCTACTCGTCAATCGGCACAGTCCTTATGGGCAGGAAGACCTACGCGCAGGTCCTTGAATTTGGAGACTGGCCCTACAAAGAGAAGAAATCATACGTATTTACTGGAAAAAAAGATTCCCTGCCTTGCGAAAAAAATGTAGAATTCGTTACAGGAGACCTCAAAAAGTTTGTGCACCAGCTCAAAGAAAGTACTGAACAGGATATATGGCTTGTAGGCGGCTCACAGCTTATTAAGGCATTTCTTGCAGAGGACCTTGTACAGGACCTTATTATTTTCATAGTTCCCGTCATCCTTGGGGGCGGAATCCCTCTGTTTGATCGCATTGGAAAACAAATCAAGCTCAAGACATTCGGGATAGAAAAATATGAAAATGGGATTGTTAGATTGGATTATGAAGTACGAAGAGGATAACTTTATTACCCGGATATTTAAGTGCTAAGCAACGTCGAATATTTAAGAATGTGTCGGCTACCTGTATACTTTACTTTTATTTTATTTTATTTTATTTTATTAGCTTTATACCCATTAGTAGAAAACTATTTATATTAGTAGGCCGGTAATAGGTTACTGTGTTCCTAGTATGAAAAAAGGAATTACAGAACTAATAGGTGACTAACTAATAGGTGACTAAGAGATGAAAGAAATAATAGAAAGAAAAGCTCCAAGACCTGTACATGGATTTTTATTCGGCAGTGGCATGCTTTTAACCCCTGACGAAATAAAAATCGTGGAAAGATATGGATTTTTGTTCAGTAATGGTATTTTTTTGACTCCTGACGAAACAAAAATCATGGAAAATCTCGAGGTCATCCATTCAACAAATTTCTGTATAGAGAATAAACCGGAACAGGACACATTGTAAAATAGATTATCAGTAAAAAACACCGGCAAGCTCCAAACCAATAACCTCCAAAAGTCGACCTCCAATTAGGACTTACGCATTGAAGAGCAAAGAAAATCTGCAAATATCGCCCTGAATCCAAACTATAACGGCCTGAAGTTTATGCTGCTGCCTCCTGATTCAACTGCGTAAGTCCTTTGAAAAAATACCACTTAAGAGAAATGCCAATCATCACGTTCAAATGAGGTATCAAAATGGAATATATGCTTGAAGAAGTCGAAAGGGATTACATGGAATTCAGAAAAGAAATGGGAGAGGAATAAACATTAAAAGCAAAATAACTCTCTAAACATTAAAAGTAAAATAACACTCATTTGTTTAGCTACAAATCAATCAAACTTCAGAGATTTATAAGAATTTAAAACCTATATAAGAATTTAAAGCCGATATAAGAATTTAAAACCTATAATTCTGCCCTTGATTAACAGGTTAATCTTATTTTCATTAACCTGTTAACCCTGATAAACTTATTAATTCTGTCAATTCGAGTAGAATTTCCTGTTCCTTTTAATGATACTATTATGCTCAAGCCTCTTCTCACTAAAGAAACACACCTGAGTCAAAGCAGGAAAAAGGAGGGAATGAATGAAAGTTGCAGTTGTTTCAAGCGACGGTAAGGTTATTAATCAGCATTTCGGAAGAGCGTCTCGTTTTTTGATATTTGAGATAAATTGTGGGGATATACAATTCATAGAAGCCAGAGAAATTACACCGCTGTGCGGTTCGTCAGATAAGGGAAACACGGACGATGTTTTGGACAGATCTATTTCTTTGATTACGGACTGCAAAGCTTTGTTCTGCGCCAGGATTGGAAGGCGACCAAAAGAGGAGTTAAGGAAAAAAGGAATTAAGCTGATAGAAGCTCCGTTTTTTATTCATGAAGCTTTAAAAAATTTAGAGCTTACACAGTTAAACTGAACATTAATAGCAACAAGCTTTAACTGCCTTTTTTTATTTTTAAGCTGTTAGTGACTTATGAATTTCAAACCAGAGACATCCTAAAAACAAAGCAAATCTAAATATACTAAAACAGATATACTATCAAGTATTCTAGAGTTTAGACATGGGGGAATGTCGAAGTGGTATATAACACGCTTTAGAATAGGTAGAATTTCCATATTTGGGAATAAATTTTCCTATTGTGATAATTTAAAGATTATTTCAGGCAAATAAGGACAATTTAATAATACAATTGTACCAACCTTTGACATTTGGAGTAAAAAATATATATCGGTACTACTCATGATATATATAATTGATTCTACTAGGTCAAATTTATAAAAATAAGTCCAAAAATTAGAATCAAAGACTGAAAACCCAGACATTTGCCTGGGAGGACGTCGTGTGAGAAGTCATGAAGAACATGTTTAAAACTACGGTTTTGCTAGCTGCCCTTACTGGTCTCCTTGTTTTAATAGGAGATTTCTTTGGCGGTACTGCCGGAATGATTATTGCATTCTTGTTTGCAGTAATTATCAATTTCGGGAGCTACTGGTATAGTGACAAGATAGTACTCAAGATGTACGGGGCAAAAGAAGTTACCCCTGCCGAATCTCCGAACCTGCACAGGATCGTCGACGGGCTGGCTATGAAAGCAGGGCTGCCAAAACCCAAAGTGTACATTGTAGAGTCCGGGATGCCAAATGCGTTTGCAACAGGCAGGGATCCGAAGCATGCGGCTGTGGCCGTTACAACCGGAATTCTGAACCTGCTATCGCATGAAGAAATCGAAGGCGTGCTGGCACACGAGCTGGCACATGTAATGAACAGGGACACCTTGATCAGTGCAGTGGCTGCAACCCTTGCAGGTGTCGTCACAATGCTGGCTACCATGGCGCAGTGGGCTGCAATTTTCGGCGGCTTCGGCAGCAGGGATGATGACAACGGAGGAATAATAGGCCTTATTGCAATGGCAATCGTAGCGCCGATTGCTGCAACCCTGATCCAGCTTGCGATCTCAAGGTCAAGGGAATATGCAGCAGATTCTGAAGGAGCTCGCATCTGTAAAAAACCGTGGGCTCTTGCTGATGCCTTGCAGAAACTCGAATATGGGAACTCCAACTACAAACCAAGCATCTCAGATGTGCAGGCAAAAGAGAGCAGTGCACACATGTTTATTGTTAATCCCCTCAAAGGAGGGGCGATTCAGTCTCTTTTCAGCACTCACCCGGTAACTGAAGAGAGAGTCAAACGCCTGAGGGCGATGAGGTTCTGAGAAGATTTCTCGGGCCTTTAATTCTTTCTTTTTTAAATTCCATTTTGCTTTTACTTTTTAACTGTTTGATTTCGTTCTTTAACTGTTTAAATCTATTTTATTTCTCTTTTCAGGTTTATTATTTCTTTTGCACGCCGAAATTCTATTAAATTAAGCGCTTACTATACGCTATCAAGTCCAATCAGATATCTTTAGATACATTAAATCACAACACAGAAAG
>JAUPKV010000134.1 GCA_030837265.1 Methanobacteriota archaeon | reverse complement strand
TTTAGTGCTTTTAATTTGGTTTAGTGCTTTTGATTTGGTTTAGTGCTTTTAATTTTATACCCAAGTACGTAAGTCCTATTTTTTCGGACTGGCCCGAGCTGCGCTCGGTGAAAAGACAGGTTAAGGACAGCGAATATTGTTTTTCGGAAAAGTTTCATAACTTCATTTCTTAGGCAGACTCTTCTTCAAATTTAACTTTTTACGAATTATTCGATTAATATAAAAATAGATTTATTTCCACTGAATAACTGCTGCCTGCGTTTGTTTATGCCTATCCCGGTGATCATTCGGTGGCTGCGCTTCTCTCTTAGGAAATTCTAAGATTCAAAGGAAAGTTGAGAATTGATGAGTTATTTGAGAATGATGAGTTATTAATCTCTCATCAATTTCAGCATAAGGGCTTTCTGGGCATGCAGGCGGTTTTCTGCTTCCTGGAAGATTACCGAGTTCGGGCCGTCCATGACTTCGTCGGTGATTTCGAGGCCTCATCGGGCAGGGAGGCAGGGCCTGACTATAACGACGGGGTTAGCAAGGCGGAGGCGGGCGGCGTTGACCTGGAAAGCGGCAAAGTCCTTCAGGCGTTTCTCCTGTTCGGCTTCGTCGCCCATGGAGACCCAGACATCCGTGTAGATAACATCCGCGTCTTTTGCTGCAGCTTCGGGGTCATCGGTGATGGTGAATTTGCCTCCGAGAGATTTTGCTTTTTCGAGGAACTCGAGCTTGGGTTCGTAGCCTTTCGGGCAGGCGACGACAAAGTCCATCTCCATAATTACGGAACCGAGTAGGGCTGAGTTGCAAACATTATTCCCGTCTCCTATCCAGGCAAATTTCAGGCCTTCGAACTTGTTTTTGTATTCCATGATGGTCATGAAATCGCCCAGGATCTGGCAGGGGTGCTCCCGGTCTGAAAGTGCATTGATTACGGGTATGGTTGAGTATTCGGCCAATTTCCGGACCGTTTCGTGGCTCTTGACCCGCGCCATTATTCCGTGCAGGTAGCCGGAGAGAGTCCTTGCGGTGTCTTCAATAGTCTCGCCTCTTCCTACCTGTATATCATTGGGGTTCAGGTAGAGGGAATGCCCTCCGAAATCGGTCATTCCTACCTCGAAAGATACCCTGGTCCTTGTAGAAGCTTTCTCAAAGATCATTCCGAGACTTTTGTGTTTCAGGTATTCGGTCGGCTCTCCGGCTTTGCGCTTTTTCTTCAGGTCCGTGGCTGATTCTATAAGTTCATAGATCTCCTCCCTGGACAGGTCAGTTATCGAAAGTATATCTCGCTTCATCGTTTCAACCCCGACTTAATGTGTTTGAATTTTGACTTATACTACTGCATAGTACTTATTTGCACGCCATTTTTTGGAAATATTGAAATCAGCTTTCTTTATTTTCATGTAATGAGTCTTATGTCCTTTAATGAGTTTTATGTCCTTTAATGAGCTTTATGTCCTCTTAGGTGTTCGAGTTTCTGAGTTCCTGCATATGTTTGATTCTCTTTTGAATAAGGGATGCAGTGCCGATATCTTTACGGAAAAAGAGCTTGCCACGGATATTTTCGAGGGCATTCTGGGCTATTTTTTCAGCTGCACTGATGGTTTCCGCGCGCCCCAGGGCCGCAACTGCACGGGAGCTGGTCGTGTAAATGTTTCCATCTTTCTCATAGACACTTGCATAATAGATTGAAGCGTCCCCTATGTTTTCTACAACTATCTCGCTGTCTTTCTCAGGATTATCAGGATACCCTGCAGGAACCGCATACTTACAAACCGTCGCTTTCCGGCTGAATTCAACAGGCAGTTTGTCAAGGGTCCCTTTAACCATGGCAAGCATGATCTCCACAAAATCCGTTTCAATAAGGGGGATCACATTCATGGCTTCCGGGTCTCCGAATCTCGCATTGAACTCTACTACTTTAGGGCCGCTGGTAGTAAGGATGAACTGTCCGTAAAGGACTCCCAGGTATCCGGTTCCGGTTTCCTCATAAAGTGCCCTCACAGTATCCTGCATAATCTGCTTTGCCTTTTCAAGGTCTTCCTGAAGCATAAAAGGCAGTATTTCCCCTGCATCAGTATATGAACCCATGCCGCCGGTATTTGGCCCAAGATCACCCTCATAAGCCCTTTTGTGGTCCTGCACAGCCGGGAAGAATACAAGGTTTTTCCCGTCCACCAGAGCTTGCAGGGTAAATTCTTCACCTATGAAGCGTTCCTCGATAACTACAGGCCCTTTTTCAAGCAATTCAAAAGTATAAGCTTTAGCAGCCTCAAGGTCAGGAAGCTGGTCTCCCATGACTTTCACTCCCTTTCCGCCTGTCAGTCCGGAAGGCTTGACTGCAACATCACCCAGTTTTTCGATGAAAGCATTTGCAGGGCCTTCTTCAGTGAAAACTTCATATGCAGGACAGCCTTCGATATTGTATTTTTTCATGAAATTTCTTGCCCAGGCCTTATCAAATTCGATAATTGCGCAGGCTTTTTTAGGCCCGATTACCGGAATTCCGGCTTCCCAGAGAGCGTCTGCAATTCCTGCCGCAAGTGGAGCTTCCGGACCGACAAAAGCCATGTCTATGTCTCTCGATTTTGCATACTCAACGATTTTTTCAACTTCTGTTTCTTTTTCAAGCAAAAAGTCTTCACAGAGAGCAGCAATCCCTGGATTCTTTTTTGCCATTACTGCATAAAGATAAGGGTTATGCTTGCTTTTCTTAATTCCTTCGGCAACAGCGTGTTCCCGCCCTCCGCCGCCGATAAGCAAAATCTTCATTTTTTAAATCTCCTTTTTAAAAAAATTATCATATTGTGCTAAAATCTGGTTCTATAAAATCTGGTTCTTTATCTTACTAATGAGTGAATTAATTATTCTAAAGAAGTAAGTGAGAAAAGGTAGTGGACTCTCAGTCCTCGAAACCTCTCAATGTCATTAAACAGCATATTTTACAAACATTTACAAACATTTACAAACATTTACAAACATTTACAAACA
>JAUPKV010000133.1 GCA_030837265.1 Methanobacteriota archaeon | reverse complement strand
TTTAATAGGTATGAATAATCTTAACAGGGAAAGGCAGTAACATGTAAAGGCAATAAATAATATATATTTTTTACTTTTTTGAGATAGTCTCTTACTTCAATTCTTGAGGACAAGCATGATAAAAATAAAGAAAACGGGGTCATACAGAATACGTACCCTCACTAAAATTTTTAGTATATTTTCACTGATGCTTTTAATGCCAGTGAGCAATGCATTAGGTGTTGATCAAGTTGTCGGCTTCAATTATTCGCCTTATCCAAATGGATATCAATTTCCCAACTTCAATGGACATGCTCTTACACCGGATGATTTTTATAATGTTTATGGAATTTATTTGAACAACACTACTAGCTTAAAAACTAAGTTTTTTTATGATCATTTTTTCACGGCTAGTGGTGGTAACTGTTTTGGAATGTCAGCTAGCAGTTTAATATTATATAGCCACGGAATTAATGCCTGGGATTATTCTAAATCGGATTTGATACCTGATAATTGGAAAGGATTCATACCTTTCCATAATGTTAGTAATGTCCAAACCGTTCAGGATTGGATTCAATACTGTCAAACTTTACAATATGGAGAAGCCTGCTTGTTTGATTTTAGTCGTTCACAAGGTACAAAAAATGTTTATAATAAGTTAAAATCTCTTTTAAAATCAGCAGACACGACTCCACAGGTACTAGCGATTGGTGGCTGGGGTGAAAATGATAGTAGTAACAAATTAAATTTTGAGCAACATGGGGTTGTTCCATATAAAATAGAAGAAAACAGCATCTTGACTAATTGGGAAGTTAATGAATCAAGTGAATCAACCAGTAATCGCATACCCATTGATACTGGTTTTATATACGTATACGATCCCAATTACCCGCAAAATTCCACCAGTGTTTCCGGCAGTAAATTAACCGTTTATTTAAATAACTGGACATTATTGGCACCTGATATCCCTTCCAATTCACAAGTTTTAATTGGCTTATTTGGCCTGGATGCTATAACCTCACCCCCTAAAATCCCTTCCAGTCTTGCGGAGCTTGGTATTGGGGATTCGCATCTACTATATACTGATAGTTCGGGCAGAAAATTAGGATTTGATAAAGGAGTATTTAAATACGAGATTCCCGGAACCATTCCTAGAATATGCTCTGATCAGGAAAACTTTAACAGTTCATTTCCTGAAGCGTATTATGTCCCAGACCCTTCAATAAAAATGGAATTATACGGTCTAAAAAATAGTGTTTCTAATGTATCTATGATGACTCCTGAAGGTCTCATAGTTGCAAAAGTGCCCGTATCACTGAATTCCATTCATGAATTTAAAGTTCTTAATAATGGTACAGGCTTATATTTCAACTCTGAAAATAGTAATACATCATCATTAAGTGTAATGCTTGATATCGAAACTTCAGACCATTCACAGATTGTAAATGCCAGCTTCTCACAGATTGAGGCAGGTGGTTCAGTTAACTTATCAAACGATAATGGAACTATTACTGTACAAAATAAGGGTCTGCCAAGAACCTGCAACATGTCTGTGGAACAGGCAACAAGCGGTCAAAATTCCAATATCACTATAAATGATATTGCAATTGAAGCAGATTCTACAGTACATATCGAGCCTTCAAATTGGAATGACATCTCCAATTCGACAGTCACAATCGATGATGTCGGAAGTAACGGAACTATTTATTACACTGAAACCATTAACCCGAATAACTTATCCGATGTCATTAAGGAATGCAAAGACAAATGAATTGGTAAATGTACTAATGATGACTCAGGACTTATGTAATTGTTTTTTCAATCCTTAGAGCTGAGAGACTCTGCTAAGTCTGTTTCCGTATCTCTGCCGATCGCACGATATGCGATGCCTGCCAGAATAGCTCCAATGATCGGTGCTAGCTAGAACAGCCATAACTGTTGAACCGCCCAGCCACCGACGAATAATGCCTGTGATGTGCTGCGGGCCGGATTCACTGAAGTGTTGTCACCGGAATACTTATCAGGTGAATCAAAGTCAGCCCAAGTCCGATTGCTATCGGAGCGAAACCGGGTGGAGCTCGGTAGTCGGTCGAGCCGAGTATGATGAAGAGAAACATGAAAGTCATCACGAGCTCACAGATTAGCGCGGCAAACAATGAGTAACCTCCCGGAGAGTGTTCTCCATATCCGTTAGCTGCAAAACCGCTTCCCACCAGATCAAATCCCGGCTTACCGCCGGCTATCAACGAAAGCACAAACGTTAAATCAGGAAATCACGGACATATCAACTTATATATAAATAAATAGAAGTAAGAACACTTTAAGAATATTTGATCACTCCTGGCTATGCATCCATTCATCGGTCTCGATTTTCGATTACTCTAAATCCCCTGGTGGCCCCATCAATCTGGCAATCCATTTAGTTTCCTCAAAACTTTCGAATACAATTTTCAAAACTATTGTAAGAGGCACGGAAAGCAGTACACCTGCAACTCCCAGTACGAAATTCCAGTAGAGGACGGAAATAAATAAAAAAGCTGGAGATAATCTCAAGCCTCTCCCCATAAGTGAAGGGAAGAGTACGTTCTCTGCAAGCCCATCAACAACTGCAATAATGGCAATGACCGCAAAGGCTCCAAATGGCCCATACTTAAAAAGCGCTAACATTATGGGAGGAATAGCAGCTATGACAAGACCGATATAAGGAACATAGCTAAGTAGGAATATAAGCACTCCCCAGAGTATCGCAAAATTAATGCCTCCTATAAGGAAAATTATAGCAAGCCCGAAAGCTGTAATAAAGTTTACTTCGGCTCTGATGACAATAAATTTTACCATCTTCTTGCCAAATGTCCTCAGCCTCATTTGAAGTTCGGATTTATTTTCGATTTCCTTCTCATCCGTTTTTTCTGGAGTTTCGGTAATATCTATTAATATAAAAGCTGTCGTAAGCAGGATAATCCCGGCTGTTGTACCGGCATTCACGAGCCCGTTAATGACACTTGACATGAAAGAGATCGTGATTGATACAACGTTATGTAAAGCTGAATTTGCGGAAAATCCTCCCTCAAGTGGAATATATCTTGAGGGAAAATAATTAGTTAAAGTATTTACCAACTCATTCAAATTCGTTTGATAGATTGGGATCTGCTCCCCGAACTGGATTGCAGCTGCTACGGCCATTGCTCCCAGAATCACAACGATGAGAGCGAATAAGAAAATTACCAGAAAGACGCTAAGACCGCTGGAAAGTCCTTTGCGCTTTAACCAGCGGACAAGAGGGGTTAAAAGTAATGCTGCAAAGATAGAGAAAAGAATGGTAGTGAGAATGGGAGCAATCTCCCGCATTCCAACTGTCAGGATGACAGCAAGAGTACTATATACTAAAATATTGGCTGGTGGCGAATTATTATTAATGTTCATACTTTGGAACCTCTTTAATTCGCGTTTATTCCGCATGAGGCAAGTGCCTCCGGAGATCAGAAGGAATTTTTGCAAAGTATGCTGGTAAGCGTGAAAATCAGCACAATATAAAATAAGTTCAGCATGAGTATCACTGCAACAGTATTCTTCTCCCGTTCCCCAATTTAGATATACTTAAATATATAAAAATATAATATTTAATTTTCGTTTTATATTATTAAAGGATAACTGAAGCAGGATAAAAATTCCTGAAAAAGAGCTTGAAAGAAAAGGTGAAAACTGATCTTATCAATCGAAAGATCACGCTTGAAATTAAAAAACAGAAATGAAATCGATATCTGCTCAAACATATTTTAATTTGATTAAACATTTCACTTTTTGCTGCCGTCTGTTTTTAATCTTCCTCCACATCTCCGGTCGGGCCCATAAGTCTGGCCAGCCATTTTGTTTCCTCAAAACTCTCGAGTATGATCTTTAAAACCATTGTAAGAGGTATGGAAAGCAGTACTCCTGCGGGCCCAAGAACATAATTCCAGTAGATAAGAGCAAGAAATAGAAAGGCTGGAGATAATTTCAGGCCTTTGCCCGCAAGTGAAGGAAAGACAACATTTTCTGCAAGCCCGGCGACAATAACGGTGACGACTATAACGGCAATAGCACCCGCAGGACCATACTTGAAAAGTGCAAGCATTATGGGCGGAACCGTAGCAAAGATAAGCCCGAGGTAGGGGATATAGTTAAGCATGAATATTAGGACGCCCCAGAGAATTGCAAAGTCAATTTTCCCTAACAGCAGCACAGCAGTTATTGATATGGCTACTATTAAGTTTATCTCTGCTCTTATGACCATAAACCCTACCAGACTTTTACCAAATTTACTCATCCGCATCTGGAGTTCGGATTGATTTCCAATTTCGGATTGTATCTTTTCGGGAGTATTGGCGGTGTCAATTAACAGAAATGCCGTTGTAAGTATAACAATTCCTGCCGTTGCACCTGCATTCAGAAGCCCGTTAATGATACTTGTCATAAAAGTAATCATCAAAGTTGCAATATCCCGCGATATAGAACTAATAGAAAAATCTCCGCTTGAGGAAATATAGCGTGAGGGAATATAATTGGTTAGAGTGTCCATGAACCATATTAAATTCATTTGATAGATTGGGATCTTATTCCCAAATTGGGCTGCAGCTTTAGCGACCACCATTCCGAGAATAACAACAATTAAAAGGAACAAAAGGATTACCAGAATGACGCTCAGTCCACCTGGAATACTTTTACGTTTTAGCCAGCGAACAAGCGGTGTAAAGATCAGCGCAATAAAGATTGATAAAAAAAGAATTGTGAGTATCGGTGCGATCTCCCGCATTCCAACCGTCAGCACGACAGCAAAAGTACTGTACACTAAAATTCTGACCGGTATCGAACTGTTTTTATAATCCAAGATTTACAACTCCTCAAGTATCAGCCTCTATTCATAATAGTGAGATTGAGATAGAGTCATGCGGGAAAGTTAAAAGAATTTCATACTTTTTTCTCATCGAATTCGGTTTGAAGCTGGTTGATCTCGTCGTATGGATATTTATGCCAGAAAAAAATATCTCCAAACTTATTTTTCCTATGAATGTCTTCGTAACTAGATAAATTTTATGAGCAAAACTCGCTGTGTTTTCTAATATCAATTCCTCACAAGAGTTTATCCTATATATATCATCCCTGAGAAAAGTAAATTTTTCACAAGTTATTAAAATTCCTTAAAATAATATACAAAGATATTAAAAAAGATTATTATATTAAATACTGATAATGTAAACTTTTTATTAAAATGAATTGTTTTTTTAACTATGACATTTTCAGAGAAAAAGTAAACCTTAAAAACAACTTTACTCATCAAAATCCTCGTTTTTCTTTGAAAATAAAGTTCTGAAATATAATAAAGTCATAGCAAGCCCGAATAAGAGCAGAATGATGAAAATGGAAGTTATAGGATCGAATAATGGTAATAATCCCACTATTAATATAATAGCTAGAATCACACATACTAAATATATAATCACATTTATTTGACCCATATATTCTCCACATTTTAGATAGCATCTAAGAACAAGTTTAAAAAACAAACTGCAATGGATGCTATTGCTTGAATATAAGTGAATTCAATGGATGCTATTGCTTGAATATAAGTGAACATAATAGAGATATAACTGTAATTATATAAAACTGCAAGAATAATTGATTCTAAAACAAACCACCAAAATAAGCTTTGTCAATTGTCATGAAAAAAATAGAGAATGATGTTTGTACTTCTCCAAATTAAGTAGTGATCCTCTACAAAAACCTGTAAAAATCACACACTGACTAGTGTCGTGGCAAATTAATTATGGAATATATCCTTGATACTTCTCACCAGAGCAAATGTAATTAGAGCTTATAGTGATTCAAAACTAAATTGGCTTGATACTAGTGCTTAAAATCGGGTTCCGGATCACCGCCAAAGAAGTGAGGACTTGCTAAGATCCTGCGGTAATCCGAAAATTTAAAAATATTTAATTAACCTGCCTTATGCTTTCCATTACATTTTTATTACGTATTTTCGCTATTACCATTTTCTGAACTTGTATCAGTCTCAGACCCATCAGTGTTGTCTTCGGAATAATTGGGATCAGACTCATCAGTGTTGTCTTCGGAATAATTGGGATCAGACTCATC
>JAUPKV010000132.1 GCA_030837265.1 Methanobacteriota archaeon | reverse complement strand
TATCGATATGGTACGGCAGAAATGAGATATGTTTGGAGTCAGGAAAATAGACTTTCCAAGCTACTGCAGATAGAAGCAGCCCTCGCCCGAGCTGAGGCGGATATGGGTCTGATACCGGCAGATGCGGCCGAGATAATATCCGAGAGTATTCCTTGCGTAAAACCCGATAGGGTTAATCAGATCGAAGCCGAAATCAACCACGACATGATGGCTGTTGTTGTTGCCATTTCCGAACAATGTAAGGGTGACGCCGGAAAATGGGTACATTTCGGAGCAACTTCAAACGATATCCTGGATACAGCGACAGCTCTCCAGATAAAAGATGCAATTGGGATTTTTGAAGATAAACTTAAGGTCCTCTTAAGAACCCTGGTCAATCTGGCGGAAGCAAACAAGCATAATGTATGCTGCGGCAGGACACACGGGCAAATTGGGATTCCAACAACTTATGGACTCCGTTTTGCAATCTGGGCATCGGAAATCTCAAGACATCTGGAGCGTCTGAATCAGTTAACTCCTAGAGTAACTGTTGGTCAGATGACCGGAGCCGTAGGGACACAAGCCGCATTTGGGAAATCCGGAATTCTCATCCAGAAACTCACCATGCAGTGTCTAGGAATCGGATCTGTGGACGTTTCCAATCAGATAATCCAGAGGGACAGACATGCAGAGTTTGTGATGTGGATGGCAAATGTTGTCACTACTCTGGACAAGATCGGCATCGAGATAAGAACTCTCCAGCGCAGTGAGATTGCCGAGCTTGAGGAAAGTTTCGGAAAAAAACAGGTCGGTTCTTCTACCATGCCTCATAAGCGTAACCCTGTGAAATCAGAGCAGATCTGCGGACTTGCAAGGATAGTAAGGGCCATGGTCGAGCCTGAACTTCTAAATAATACTCTCTGGGATGAAAGAGACCTTACAAATTCTTCCTGTGAAAGGGTAGTCTTTCCTGAAGCCTGTGTGCTGACGGACCACATCCTCAAACTCGGGATCAGTGTGCTTGAGAATCTCAGGTTCTACCCTGAAAATATTAGAAGGAATTTGGAATTGCTAAAGGGCTTGAACATGGGCGAGGCTGTGATGATCGAACTTGCGAAAAGAGGAGTGGGAAGGCAAGAAGCTCATGAACTTATCAGAGCTGCAGCAATGAAAGCCCATGAGAATGGCCAGCATTTTAAAAATGTACTTTTGCAAACTCCTGAGATCTCAAAGTATCTGAATGCTACTGATATTGACAATCTCACCGATCCCGATAAATATATAGGCACGGCAGTTGAACAGGTCGAAGCTCTGGTAGAAAAACTTCGTGGAGCTTATAACCTCTAAGCTCACTCATTCTATTTTTATAGATTTTAAAATCATAAAGACTGCATAAAATAGAGTCCGGATTTAGAATTTATTCATAAATTGAGGTAACTATTCAACCTGACAAAAACCTGTACAAATATTCAGACATTAGCACTGGTTGAATAGTTACGAATTTTATAATTAATTGCTTAATTAATTGCTATAAGTAATTGCTCAGCAAATTCAGGCAGAGAACTCCCTTGTTAGGATATAGCCAATCATTTCAGGATTAGTCTTGGTTTTCCTTGAGATTTCTTTTTTAATATCTTCGGTGGATTTACCTTCGTTTCGCATTTCCTTTATTTTTTCGAGAATCATGGAAGGAACGCTATAATACTCGGTAATATCCTTTCTGTGACCCCAGACATCTCCTTCGAGAAGCTGAATTCTCTGCATTTCAAGGAACATTTCTATGGACTTTGAGACCGTGCGTTTGTAAGACTGAGGTAACTGAACAACCTCAACTTTCGGACAGGTTTCTACAAGTCCAAAGATGTCCTTGTTCGACGGCCTGAAGGCCAGATGAATAACACGCTCATTAGGACTGAGCGTATAAATCTCATCTCTGGAACTAACTACTCTTATTTTCATATTACCCCCACTTTAAAAATATTTAATTTGTACTACAATAATAATAACGTTATACTTATTATATAAATTTATCTAAATAGACTAATATTATGCAGGTAGTATCTAAAGATCTAACTTTTAAATCTAGATTATTTAATCCTTAATTTGATATTAGAGGTATAGTATTTCGTTTCTAACTTTTTTTTTAATATTTTGCTCAAATTTTTATAACTTCAATGTTTAAATTTTTTCTAGAAATTAAATAAATTCGAACTATCTTTTTCCCCGCAAAAAAAAGTACCAATTAAAATCATTGTTCAAAATATGATAAAACTTTTCTTTACAACCAGGATGATTTAAATACACAAAATTATTTTAATTAATTACACGGATTGAAAAAGTATACCGAATTAATGCTTGTTAAGGGAAAAATGGTCAATTGGTTAGGGTTTCTATGCACGGGGAATGGCTCCAGGTAATAGGCGGGACTTTAAGAATAAGCGCAATACTTTTAGTTTTCTCATTTATAGCTCAAAATCTGGCATTACTAAATGAATTATCCGTGGTACGGATACCTGCCGGTTATCTTCTACTGCTATTGTCATTGGGCTTGATACTTAGCGATATATATAGAACATTCAAATGGCACTTCACACGGCTTAGAAGCAAAAAAAAATCTGTAAGTAGCTTTTATTTAATTATCCATTTCTGTTTATATGTGCTTGTGTTTTTTATAATATTATCGACCCCTATGCCTACTCTCATATCATTAGACCAATCAGCTGCACTTCTGCCGGCTACAGTTGATAAGATTACTCCGGAAACGTCTGAAAATATTACAGTTGACACTAACGAATCAAGTATGGACAATTCTTCATTAGATGAAGCCGATAAAGCGCCTCTGCTTGCAACAGATGAGAGTATCCCTGCATATTTATCTAGTTACAAGGCTAGCCCGAAACTGGTTAACTATGAATATGTTTTGCGTGGTAAGCATTCCCAGATACCTTATATTGTATATGGAGGCATGAATGATTTTTTAAAAAGCCAACCCAGATATATCTTATATCGTGTAGACCAAACACAGCCAACAGATATTGATTTCATAATGAAAGATCTGGATAATGAAGAACAAAAGCCTTTCATAGATCCTTTGGTTAGAGAGATTAAAAACATTACTTCGAATAAGGATGACCGGGCCAGGATTGCAATAAGCCTCGTCCAGAACCTGGAATACGACTCTGTAGGCCTGATAACAGGGAACATCAAAGGAAAATACCCATATGAAGTCCTGTACACAGGCTGCGGCGTATGCTCTGAAAAATCCGAGCTTCTGGCATATTTGTTAAGGGAATTAGGCTATGAAGTCGTAATATTCCGTTTTGAAACCGAAATGCATGATGCAATAGGAATCAAATGCCCTTACGAGTATAGTTACGAGAATTCAGGCTATTGTTTTGTAGAAACTACATCTCCAAGCATTATAACCTATAGCTCAGGTGATTATATGGTTACCGGAAATTCAACTACCAGATTAACTTCCATGCCCGAAAAACTAAAAATTTGCAATGGTAGCTCATTTGATAGCGTCTCCGAAGAATATAACGATGCTCAAACCTGGGACAGTATCGGGACCGGTAGGGTTCTGGATGAAGCTACTTACTTAAAGTGGCAATTTCTGGTAAACAAATATGGTATAAAGACCACAAAAAGTGATTAATGAAAAATCAAGATTACTAGAACCTTATATTATTCTCAATTACCTTGAACTTAAAAGTGAACTCTGTCCCATTGCACCTTTTAATTTCAAGTTGACCATCTAACTGATCTACAAGCGAAGTTACAAGCTGAAGTCCAAGACTCTCAAGCTCTTCAACATCAAGATTTTCAGGAATACCTACACCGTTGTCTGAGATTGACAAAATAAAATAAGTGATCTTCGTATCTTCGTTTTTGCTTTCCTGATATTCTCTGTTTTCTTCTCGGTGCAGTTTTATCTGGATTTCTCCGTCATTCCTATTCTTAAAAGCGTGTTTAAAGGAGTTCGAAACGAGTTCATTGATAATTATTCCTAACGGAACAGCCACATCCATATCGAAGAAAATATTTTCTTCAAGGTTCAATTTTAAGCAAATATTAGTATTTCCAAGTCTATAGGTGTGAGATAGGTTAGCAGCTAGTTGTTCAATATACTTAGAAAAGTTCAACTCCTCAAACCCACCTCCCTTATATAATTCTTCATGTATTAAAGCCATGGAAATTACTCTTTCCTGACTTTCCTTGAATGCTTCCAAAACTTCAGAACATTGGAGGTACTCTCTATTTTTTAATTTCTCAGCCTTTAGATCCAGCAAAGATGAAATCACCTGAAGGTTATTCTTAATTCGGTGGTGAATTTCCTTTTTACGGGCTATTTCGGCCTCAGCAAGAGCTTTTTCAGTCTCAATTCTTTTAGTTATATCTCTGGAAATGAATGAAATAGCAGTCATCCTTCCATGTAAATCATAAACAGGAGAAAAAGTTATAGAAACATCTATTAGCTTACCATCTTTTCTCAGCCGTACAGTCTCATAATTCTTGATACTTTCTCCTTGCTTTATTCTTTTACTCAATTTTTTGGTTTCTTCACTTAAGTGGGATGGAGCCACAATAGATATGGATTTTCCCAACATTTCTTCCTGTGAATACCCGTAAACTTGCTCCGCACCTTTATTCCAACTAGTAGTAATACTTTCAAGAGATATGGTTCCAATTGCATCGCTTGATGATTCTACTAAATCTGCCAGGTTTCTAATTCTTTCTTCAGACATTTTACGTTCTGTAATATCCTGAACTGTTCCCTTCATTCTAACAGGCATATTCTTTTCGTCAATAACAAGCTCTGATTGCATAATGACTGAGCGTTCTTCCCCCTCGTCCCTAATAATTCTAAAATCGATGCTTAAGGGTTTTGAGCGTTTATCTCTCTTAGATTCATTTCTGACATAATCACGGTCTTCAGGATGTATATAATTATAGAACTCTTCAAGATTGGGAACAGGATCTTTAGGGTTGAGTCCGAAAATACAAAACATTTCATCAGACCAAAATGCTTTATCAGTGCTAATTTCCCATTCCCAATTTCCAATATGAGCCATTTTCTGAGCTTCATCGAGACCTTTTTTACTTTCAATATATGAATGAAAAGCTTTTTCAAGTTCAGCTGTGCGTTCTTCGACAAGGTTTTCCAAATTGTCATGTGTCTCTTTAAGCTTAGTTTCTGCTTCTTTTCGCTTGGTGATATCGGTGAGCATGCTTATTGAGCCAGAAAACTTGCCATTCTTATCAAAAAGGGACTTGGAATTAACCTGGGTCCATAAAGGTAAGCCGGATTCAGTAATAAATCTGAATTCATGGACCCCATTAATTCCCTGTCTCCTCTGTACCATATTTTCCTCGAAAACAGTTTTACCCTCATCATCGGTAAAATCGCGTACGGATTTGCCAAAAATTTCTTCCCTAATATATCCTAACATATTCGCCATTTTCTCATTTACATAAGTAATCCTGTGTCCGGCATCGATTACCAGTATACCTTCATTGGCTGTCTCTATAAGATTACGATATTTTTCCTCACTCTCGCGCAGAGTCTCTTCCATTTGTCTACGTTCATTAATATCACGAGCGACATGAATGCTTCCGGTAAGTACCCCTTTTGAATCATGTACCGGAGAGACACTTACAATGAAATAACCTCCAAGACTATCCTCGCAAACCTCAGCTGTATGCTCAAGCCCACTCTTAAGCAACTGCCTGTGCGGACAAAAAGTTGGTGGTTTTTTAGTCCCGTGAACAATACGATAACAAGTTAGCCCTATGCACTCATCAGGTGTCATTCCCATTTTTGCTGCCATTGCTTTGTTAACCCGGACGAGTTTATAGTTATCATCAATTATCGATATCAAATCTGGCACTGCATCAAAGGTATGTTCCCAATCTTTTGTGGCTTTAATAGCTGTCTCTTGGTCTATTTTTCGCTTGGAGCTTTCAATAAGCTCTAATTTTTCTCCATTTTTGAACAATATTAATTGATGGTTTAAGCTAAGATGAACTATCTCGACAACTTTATGCTTATCGATAGAATAGGTACAGAGATTTATCATCCGACAATTGCCAATCACTTTGTCTGATTCTTCTTTATATTTAATGAAACTCTCCCGGTCTTCTTTTCTTAACCAGGATGTGTTTCCGCTGAGCCTCAGTCCCTCATAACCATTGTATGAAGCATAATTCAGTTTTTCAACCCAACGACTCAGGACTAATTCAGGGTCAAAAAGACCTTCTTTCAGAAACCAATCGTTGTAAGAGATAAATTCTATCTGGCCTTTTTCTATAAAAATATCCAGATCGGGTACAACTCTCCTCAAAGCTTCTATTGCATCTTCTATTTCTAAGGGTTGTGATATGACCCAAAGGCAAAACTCATCGTTTTCCAACCCTTTTTTGAAATAGGGCACCAGAGTGTCCATTAAATCTTCTTTCGTATGATAAAACTGGCATATGTGCGTTCCCCAAGGTACATCACCAATGATATCGATACCAGATTTTCTCATACTATTTGTCATTCGTGCCCACCTTGCAAGAACAGAAAATTAACTATCCCGGTATTACCGAGTTTTCAAAGTTCAAAATATTGGATATATTTATTGAGTTATGTGTATTGAAAAGAAATGTATTAGGCATATAAAACTTATGAAAAGCATTGATGAGTTGATATAAACTTTCTAAGCTTGATTCATTTTATTGAATTTCGTAATGTTCTTTTAAGCAATTTTGGGCTTTTAGCCATTCTCTATTTGTATGGTGATTTTTCAATTTAACCGCGTTGGTTTTTGTGAGGATATCCAAACAAAAAACGAAGAGCCCCTAAAACCTTAGTCTTCGATTCGGTTTTAAGGAAGGGGACTTCCCGCTGTGCCTCTGTACTCCCAAGTTAAAATTGGCTTAAATTTAAATACTGCATTTATTTAGATCTTAATTTTTGTAGGAAGCGGGGACAAGTAAGAAACGCACTTTCTCCTTCAACATCACAATATTTAGATAATTCTTCAAGTGTTAGTGTACAATGAACAAGAGTGATTACGCATTTATATTTATTGTCACTTCTTGGTTTATGTCTGGATATTAAGTAAGGGCATTTCGTCTGTAGACCTCGATTTATTTAATATATCGAATTGAACTTATTATGATATACACATCATTGAACATAAATAGTTAATTACGCTAATTTTTATTGTAAAATGTGAAATTATTGTCCTTATTTTTTATTCGATAATACGAACCTTTTTGTCATAAAACATAGCTAAGCAGAATGGCTTTTTGTAATATTGGAGATCATCGAGATAAAGTGAGATTTTCGTTAAGGGCAACAATTTAGAATTTTTGCTAAGGGCTTTTATCAGAAATTATTTCCCCTCATGGCGATTTTGGAAAAAATAGGACGAGGTCCTCAGGGAGTAGCACCGGGGGATACTTGGGTCTTGTTTATGTGTTTTTGGTCTTGTTCGTACTTTTGATGCAGTGGCTTATTACAGTTTTTTAGCTGCATCTAAATAGTATTTAATGCTTTCTTGCTGCGGCTTGATAGCTTTAAGAGTTTTCCAGTCAAATTTGTCTGGAGGACAAGTTTTCAGACATCTCTGGCAGTGAACACCTTCGCAAATATCGGTAGCTATTGTAATAGACCTATTTTCTTCGTCGATTGTTATGGCGTCGTTGGGGCAGACCTTTATGCATTTTCGACACTCCGGACAGTTGACTATCATAGACATAAATGTCCCGGTCCTTTCCAGCAGATGCATTCCTTCGGCTCCGAGTACGGGAATATCTTTTTTTACACGCTTTTCGATGACAGGGTTGTCGATAGGATCGCCAAGGCCTGGAAGCCCTTTCTTTTTGAGATATTTTTGGAATATCTTAAAAGGCATACCCTCTTCCCAATAGGCGATCTCGAGGATATATGTATCCCGGAATTCCGAAGTTGTCGCAAGCATTATGTGGGTGTCTGAGATCTGGCTTGCGATGTCCTGGAGTTTCCAGAGTCTCTCTTCCGAAAGCAGGATTTCACGGGCAATTTCAAGTGAAGTGTTTCCAAGCTGGCAGATTTTCCCGGTCGAATAAGGGACAAGGCCGATTTTCTGAGCTTTTGCAGCATCCATGTAGGTACCGGCAGCACCTGCCATATAAGCGGTGACGATATCCGCCAATTTGACACCTGCAACTGCACAGAGCGTAATGTGTCCGGCACGAATGGCTCCTATGGCTTTTCCTGCCTCTTTAAGGTCTTTTTCGGAGAAATCAATCCCGTCCTGGAGGTGTATATGCGCGTCAGAAGTCTTTATTCTGGGAATCTCCGCAAAGCCGTGCCGAATTGCTTTTTCTACAAGAGCTATAACGCCCGTACCGGTAATTGCTTTAGCTCTGATGCTCCCTTTATCAAGAGTTTCTCCGGTTACCGGATTTATGAGGTCCCCCGGAACAGCTTCCATTTTTTCATTTAACACATAACCTCTTAATGCTCCGTCCTCGAATTCAAAATCAGCTATGGTATTCGGAGCCGCAAGGCTTCCGTGTTTGATCTGCTGCCCTTCAAGAGCAGGACCGGTAGCTGCACAGCCCGTATAAATAAGGTCATTTACTTTCAGCGAAATAGTTCCGTAATCCGTAGCAATTGAGATCTCATCACTATCAAGCATCCCTGATTTTACTATCAGGGCAAGTGCATCGGCTCCAACTTCATGTTTTATCGCAGGAGGGATTCGAACTTCACAATTTAATTCATTAAGCCCGGGGATTTCGCTGCTGTTTATAATTTTTGCACTCCTGTCCTGTTCTTTTATATCATATTTCTTTTTCTTTCTTTCTCCGGCATAGGCAAGGTCTTCGATGCTAATTCCCTGAAAAATAGATAGATGAATAGGGTTCCCACAAAGTGAAATTCTCTCAATCTCCTCAATCTCCGGATCTAACGCCTGAATCAGGTTTTTTGCCGTATTTATTGAAAGCTCATGCGCAAGATCCTCTCCGTAATGAATCGCAAAATCCACATGGTTCATCACATTCGCACCAGGGATAGGATTCTTCAAAGTAATTGCTGTCTTCAAGATTGTTTTAGTATCAAGGTTAATTTTCTGAGCTCTATATCCGCTAGTTCCCAGATCAATTGCAATTCCGAATCTCGTACAAACTCCCCCGGTCAATCTTTATCAAAATTTTTATAGTTTTAATTCATTGAACCTATTCGCAGTTGTTGCATAATTCTAAAAATAAAAAAATAATATATAATAAATATGCTATAAAATTTATTATTTTATCCTTATATTTGAACTCAAAGAAGTCCACCACAAGAGCGTTATTAAATGTATCGATTTTAATCTAACTTGTAATCAAACATATCGAGAAATAACAAATTTATTAAAAGAATTAAAAAATATTTATTTAGTCAAGAATGAAGAAGTGGAACTTACGTGCGCATCTAACAACTCCAACGGCATTGATTTGAATATTCTAAACACTGAGTTCTTAAGACACCGGTTTAAAAACTTTAAGGTTGTCCCAGTTGAATTTGTCCGGAGGGCAGGCTCTTACGCATTTCTGGCAATGGACACCCTCACAGAGATCAGTACTTATCATAACTCTGCCTTCGTCGTCAATTGAGACCGCATCGTTTGGACAGACTTTTAAGCATTTCTTACATTCGGGGCAGTCAACGACCATGGTCATATACGTCCCGACTCTTTCCAGAATATGCAGCCCTTCTTCCCCAAGTATCGGAATATCCTTTTTCACACGTTTGTCGACAACAGGATTTTCGATCGGAGTGCCGAGGCCTGGAAGCCCTTTCTTTTTGAGGTACTTTTGGAACATTTTGAAGGGCATACCTTCTTCCCAATATGCAAGTTCCAGAATATATGTATCACTAAATTGTGGAGAAGTTGCGAACATTATATGTGTGCCTAATATTTTCTTTGCGACATCCTGAAGTTCCCAGAGTCTCTCCTCTGATAGCAGGACTTCACGGGCTAATGCAAGTGAAGTATTTCCAAGCTGGGCAATTTTTCCAGTGCAGTATGGAATCAAACCGATTTTCTGGGCTTTTACAGCGTCCATATAGGTGCCTGCGGCTCCTGCCATGTAAGCAGTATCAATATCTTCTAGCTGAATACCAGCAGCTGCACAGAGTGTGATGTGTCCTGCACGAATAGCTCCTATGGCTTTTCCGGCTTCGGTCAGGTCTTTTTCGGAGAATTCTATTCTGTTTTGAAGATGGATATGCGCGTCCGGAGTCTTAATTTTGGGAAGCACTATAATGCCTTTCTTGATTGATTCTTCTATGAGAGCTATAACACCTGTACCTGTGATTGCTTTTGCTTCGATAGTACCTTTTTTAAGGATATCTCCGCTCGCCGGATCTATAAGGTCACCGAGGGCAGGTTCCATCTCTTCATTCAGTATGTAATTTCTTAATGCCCCGTCTTCGTATTCGAAGTCCGAGATTGAATAAGGAGATGCAAGGCTTCCATGTTTTATCTGCTGGCCTTCAAGGGCAGGGCCAGCCGCTGCAGAACCGGTATAAATGGTATCTTTTACCTTCAGAGCCATTTCTGCATTGGTCCCGTAGTCCGTTGCAATAGATATTTCATCACTATCAAGCATCCCTGATTTTACTATCAGAGCAAGTGCATCTGCCCCAACTTCGTGTCTTACCGAAGGAGGAACGACGATCTCACAATTAAATTCCTCAAGCCCCAGGATGTCGCTGCTATGGACAATTCTCGCGTCTCTGTTTTGTTCCTTTATATTGTACTTTTGCTTTTTTCGCTCCCCAGCGTAGGCAAGATCCTCAATGCTGATTCCCTGAAAAATGGACAGCTGGATAGGATTTCCACAAATCGAGATTCGTTTGAGTTCTTCGTTTTTTATATCAAGAGTCTGAATCAGGTTCTTTGCCGCACTTATAGAAAGCCCGTGAACAAGGTCCTGTCCGTAACGGATCGCAAAGTCCATGTGATCCATCACATTAGCTCCTGGAAGAGGGTTCCTTAAAGTCATTACCGTTCTTCGGATTTCTTCTGTGTCAAGGTCAATCTTCTGAGCTCTATACCCACTTGTTCCCAGATCAATTGCTACTCCATATCTCATATAAACTCCCCTATTTTTTATTTTTCCGGGTGTTAATATATTACATAATGTTACTAAGATTTATATATATGTGCATTGTTTTAAAAACTACGTATAGAAAGTAAATCTTTCATTCTCCTACACATGTTTAAAACCAGATGAATATCTTTAGTACTCATTCTTTTTTCTTTTTAAAATAAATCGTTGAGTTTTTATATAAATATTCTTCCAGTAAATCTTATTAAGAAGATATCTTTTGCTTTTTTCTTTATCAGCAGTTTGAACTTTTTGAATACCTACTCTGAAAATGCATATCGGGAGGGGTAAGATTAGGAAGTTTTTATATACTACAAGTGTATTTGTATAGCTGATGAGCTAGTCCGGGTAGTCCGGCGTTATCTGTAACCCGAAATCGCCGATATGCGGGGGACGAAGCCAAAGGAAGATGCATTAAAGAGATTTCAGCCTGGGACCTCAACTGAGAAGCTCCGTCCTGCTTGGATGGTGCAGGTATGAGGACCTGCTGGAGAACAGATTTTCATACCCTAACTGCGGAAACCGATCGAGGCCCGGAAGGGAGCAGACTCACCGTGGGCAACTGTCGCTTGCGGGGCTGCGGGGTGGAGAAGAGGTTCCAGTCTCCTGGAGTTTACAAGATGCAACGACCTGAGGCGTGCTCATCACTTTACAATTTTAAGGAATTTAAATCTGAAGATTCCGGAAAGGATTAAATACCTGAAATGCATTTTAGGGGTCACGCTTCATAATGTCCTTTATGACGAGATAGCCAAGCCCGGTATGGCGTGGGATTGCTAATCCCATGATGCCCTGCATCCCGAGGGTTCGAGTCCCTCTCTCGTCGTTCTTTTTTTAATAGGTTTTCGTCGGACCTTACTCAAATTCTCAAAGAGATATCGAGGAATATTAATGAAGAGTCCATTAAAAACAATAAGGGAAGCTAGACCACTCATACATCATATTACAAACTGGGTAACTATTTACGACTGTGCAAATATGACAAGAGCATTCGGTGCACTTCCTGTGATGGCGCATGCCCCTGAAGAATGTGCCGATATGACAGGCATTTCATCCGCTCTGGTTTTGAACATCGGAACTCTGACATCCGGAATCATTGATTCCATGCTTCTCGCAGCTGTTGCTGCAAACAAAAAGAAAATACCCGTGGTGCTCGATGCAGTAGGTGTAGGCGCTACTAAGTTCAGGGATGAAATGGCTGCAAAGATTCTTCGCTCCGTTCATGTTGACATAATCAAAGGCAATTATTCCGAAATCGCAAAACTGGCAGGTGAAAATGCCCAGACCAAAGGTGTTGAGGCAACTTCGATCAGTGCCGACCCGGTGAAAATTGCAAAAGAGTTTGCCAACTCTACATCTTCTGTCGTCGTGATGACCGGAAAAGAAGACATAATAAGCGATGGCAAAAAAACCTACATTGTAAGGAACGGCCATGAACAAATGGGAACAATAGTCGGAACCGGATGCATGGCTGCTTCGGTAATAGGTTTATTTGCTTCGGTGAACCCGGATTATTGTGACGCATCAAAAGATGCTTTAAGTTACTTTGGAGTTGCAGGAGAACTTGCAGCAGTAAAATCAAATGGGCCTGGAAGTTTTAAAGTCAATTTATATGATGAAGTCTTTAACCTGTCAGATGAGAAAGCAGAAGGCTTGATGAATTTCGAAGAGAGGTAAACGGGGACTTTAATCATCTCACACCAAGCGGAAAGCAGTATCATGAAACCGGAAAACCTAAGCCTGAAGAATTCAGATATGAAGAATCATTCTGATAAGAAAAATCCAGATCGAAAGACCTCTCGATTAGAAGAGATCGACTTTTACCTTGTTACGGATTCCGGACTTTCAAGAAAAGGGACATTGTCCGATGTAAAGGAAGCAGTTGAAGCAGGCTGCAAGATTGTGCAGTACAGGGAAAAAAACCGAAGCACAAGAGAGATGATCAGTGAAGCAGCCGAAATCAAGAGAATCTGCAGTGATAAAGCAATTTTTCTGGTGAATGACCGAATTGACGTGGCTCTGGCGGTTGATGCCGACGGAGTACACATAGGCCAGGACGATATGCCAATTGAGACTGCAAGAAGACTTCTGGGCAAAGATAAGATAATCGGGCTCACAGTTCATAACGCGGATGAAGCAATAGAGGCGGAAATAAAAGAAGCTGATTACGTCGGCCTGAGCCCTATATTTGACACTGTAACTAAAAATGATGCCGGAGACGGTATTGGCCCGGAAAAAATACCGGAAATCAAGAATGCAATAAGTATCCCTGTTGTAGCCATTGGCGGAATAAACAAAGAAAACTGTGAGAGTGTTATTCGGAACGGAGCCGATAGTCTGGTTGCAATCTCTGCTGTAATATGCAGTGATAATGTAAAAAGTGAAATAGAAAGTTTCATTGACATCATTAACCGAGTGAACTACCGCTAAACTTAAGATTTACCGGCTTCGCGGGTCATTCCTTCCTTTCTGTAGGATCAGTCACACGCGCTCAACCCTATGTCCCAAAGGTGGAAAATTATATTAACAATTTAAATATCCTCGCTATGCCCTGTTAACCAACTTGCTTTCGCATTGTGGTGACAGCATTTTAAGTATATATTACTAAATTTAAAAGTATTAATAGTTAAGCAGAATCAATAACAATAGAGCGTTAAAAAGTTGACGCTTATATCCCCTAAGCTAAATACTTAGGGGTTTTACGCTTCGAAATATAAAATGCAGAGATTAAAAAAGAAAATTCGTCAATTAGATGCTCTTTAAG
>JAUPKV010000131.1 GCA_030837265.1 Methanobacteriota archaeon | reverse complement strand
TTCTCTCCAAATGGAATGCAGTCTCTCCGGAAGAGCTGAAGATGAGCATAGAGCGTGATGACATCGCTCGCTTTATGATTGAGAAGCCGCTGGCCTATGAGACACGAAGCGCTGTCGTCAACACGGTTTTCGATAAGGTCAAGGGGCACGCAAGGCCGATAATGAAGCAGGGGTTCACTGGCCGCTGCCAGTACACATTCGCCAGGAATGCGCCGGAGGGCTTTTGCAATGGAATCACGGCTCTGGCCAGGTTCGCAGAGTACAGCGGTGTGGGAAGCGCAGTGGCGAGGGGGTGCGGAGCGGTGAAGGTTGGGATGGAAAAAGCGAGGAAACAGAAGTGAGATTCTTGCATTGGCATGAAAACTGAACAGCATGATTGCATTATTATGAAACAATTGCACTAATCGACAGATTTATATGATTGCGTTTGTTACTATGGATTCGATGACTAAGAGGTTTGCGCTCATCACACGTCGGTTCACCGAATTCCATACGCATTTGGGCGAAGTGGATCAAATCAACTCTGCATCGGCGGCGAGAAATATGGTGACAGTCAGACCTGGCCGGGGGCAAAAGTTTGCGGGCTGTCTAAGGTGTGCCGCCGGGAGCACACAGGCGGCAGCGAGGATGGGCGCGAGGGCGCGGGCCTGCGACGCCCACGGGCACGCGGACGCACGCGGGGACGGGGCGAAGGTGAGGGACGGGGAGGTGGAGAGATGATGATTAGACGACCAGAACCAACGATATCGGCGGAAGAAATTAGGAAGCATAGGGAATCGTCACCAGAAATTAGCATATCCGATTCATACGATGTTCTTGTAGAATACTACGATCAGGTCGATCCCAAATTGCTGAATTCTGGGGTTGCTTACCTGCCAGCAAAGAGCGTTGAGATGGGAAAAGTAGACCAACCTATGGTTAGTCACATCAGAAACGGAGTTTGGGCAATCATAGAACTCAATGAGACTCTCAATAAGCTTAACTTATATCCATTGGATAAATCAGTATTGAAAGAAGCAGTTGCGCTTTTTGTTGCACATGAACTACATAAACTGAAGAATAAGGACTGGAAGGAACAATTTGATATCTCCCAAGAAGAAGCGTCTATGTGGGCAACAAAATTCGGGCTATTTGATTTTGCGCCAAGGCTAAACGCACATGATTATCAATCTGTGGCTGTAGCACAACATAGAAGCAAAGGATACCATTCGAATCTCTCAGCAAGATTCATGTTATTGAAACCATGGACGGATATCGCAGATACCCTTGCAAGCATCGAGGCTCCATGCGCCACAGAATCCATGCAAAAGCAATTGGATCAAATAACAGATGGACTTGATTTTTATTATCACAAATTTAATGAATCTACCGGAATACTTTCGAATCTTGTTCACACAGGTATATCGTCTTGGGCAAGAGAGAAAGGCTTTATTCCGCTTCTGATATTTGAACGGGGGATTGTTTATATTGGACGAGAAGGGATCGCATGCAAATTGGAGTCAGCGCAAGATATCGAAAATATTTATTGCAATTTCAAGGATAAGCTAAATGAAGCTCATACCGCGATTTCTGATCCAAAAGAGCTTCAAAAAAATAAAACCGCTCAGGGCAGCAAAGGATTGTACAAATTTGATAATGTTAATTTCTTCTATTCCGATTTAAGGGGCATTCTATCTGCATTCATGGCATCTGCTGTTATTGAAGAAGATACTAAAAATCGCAAAGTTTTAATTGATATTAAAAATAATAATATTATAGTAGATGTCAATGAGCCAGATATGCAATATCCACCAGCTACATTAATTGATATTCCTTCAAATGTTATCAAGAGCATAAAAGCTGATGGTGAAGAGATTAAAGTTGGAAATGTGACAATTCATTGCTCAAGTGCGGAACGAAAAAAAGGAAAGTACACACTTCTTCCACAAGCTGTGGAAATTGATGGAATAAAGGTTAATTTCTCAAAAATCGAAATTAATGGAACTGGCTTGATGACCAGTCAGCTTGGATATAGACACCACATAATAGAGGACTTTGGGATCGATATTGGCTGGAGTGGCGAAATAATACCGTATTCAAGAGCCATTTCTGGAATAAGAATGCAGTTCATCGAACCCTTAATAAAAATGCATGCTTTAGAAACTGAAAATGCAGTAACAGAAACCTGCAAATTGTTTGGATTAAATAGCGAATTGACTAAGAGGCTATCCGCATACTCAGAGAAAGTTGAAGATGATCATCATAAAGTGGGTGGATTCTGGAATTATTCGTATGCAATTGCTCGTGACCTTCTTGATCGTGATATAAACGGCGTAGCTTTCAAGAACATTACGCCCAATTTGAATAAAATTAAATATCTTGACGATTTGATAGACCGCTTCAAGAGCAATGTTTCAGTTGAAAATTGGAATAAATTGGAATCGATTTATTTATATCCATATAAAGAGAAGATGCTCGTTTGGATATCAGAAAATCTCGAATTTAATGGATCTATGGCATATGGCGCATTTGAAAATAAACAAAATAAATTTAATGCATATTTAAAAGGTAATGGCATATGCAAATTAAGCAACGACACCATTTACGATTCAAAGTCTCCGAGCATTCCATCTCAACCCCTGAGCATGTTAGGTTATACTTATTCAAATCGACTACCTATCGGTCCGCCACAGACAAAGCCAAAACTCGAAGTATCAGAACCAGTAGTAATCGAACTCGGACTCCGACGTATGGGGCATGCCGTGAAAGGTGGAGACAAAAAAATATATTATAAGCTTATACCTGACCATTTCTACACGCCCCTCCTCAGCGAGATCTTTTCAGACGTTCTTGGAATGTTTGATGGAGATTCCCAAACGAATATTAGGGCTATCGCTCAAAAGATGATCTCCTCAGAAGTTCCTGTGTACGAAATTCTAACTAAGGATCTTGCTTCAGATTACGGCCAAAAAATGTTAAGATATTCCGGAAAGGGTTTTAAGGGTCTATTTTCGACGTATGATATAATTTTTAACAAATCACGAAAAAACGATACGGAATATTGGTTTATGGGCGCATACCTGGGCATGATCCTCGCAGCAACAACAGGATGCAGGATCATCGTTGGTGAAAACCCAATTTGTATGACAAATGGAGACGAATTCAAAGAATTTGTAAAACTAGAGTCACCTTATGCATCTATTAAAAGGATCTTTGGAGATCGCATTAGTCTGTCAGAACTTCAAAATGCAATTACTTTGGCATCTCTGGTAATAAGCTTAGGCTACGAGTATGAGCTTGACGATGGACTAATGCCAAAGCACCTGCAAAAAATAAGAACAAGACTCTTTCCAGGCAGTGCCATTTTGAAGGAGATACAACGAAAGTATCAAAAAAACAATAAAGACGGTATTTTCATAAAAAAGGCAAAAGGAGTCTCAGAAGATGATGAAGATGCTCCAATCGGCCTAATAGATCAAGCGATAAAAATGGATAGATTAGGAGGAAATGATATGACCGCGAATTCAATTCATGAACTTGCAGATCTTGGGCTAAAAGTTGCAATACCAAAAGGCTACGAACCTCATCGAATAGAAAGGTTGTTTAGAGAATCAGTGAAGGCAATCAAAGCTAAAAAACACGGCGACTTCAAGCGAGAAGATTACATTGACGCTGTGGCAGGGAGTCTATTGAAGATGATGAGGCGTGCGGGTGATGATCAATTTTACTATAAATCAGGAATGTATCATCCTGAGAGGACATTAAGATTTGCGGAATCATTTGTAGACCTGGCATTTTATAAAATTGCAGATGGCCAACCCGGAAAACTGAAGCAAAAGTCAAATGATCTCTCTGATGGGTTTTATGCAGCTACCCTTTACCAGAGGGATGCTGCTTTTAAAGTCGCAAAAGCCGAAGTTGAATCATCGAGAGGACTGGAGGCAAAACATGAGTGACACTGAAAAAATGAGCTTAAATGAATTTAAAAACGCTTTGAAACCATTCACACTGGAAAAACCAGAAAAGAAACCAAAAGAGAATTACGTAAGCATATTGATATTGAGAGAGCTAAAAAGTGCAGCTCGTTTTACGACGGATGGAATTGAAGCTAATTCAGCCGTGGTACGTATCGGTGGTATTGAAGAAACCGTTGGAAAGCTATTTGGTCGCAAACAGGTGGCTAGCGACCGAAGAAAGGCTAAAGCGTTGCAGCGCACGCTAATCTCGGAAGAAATGGGAAAAGTCATGGATAAAAATGGTTGGAAAGGCTGTACCATGAAAGTAAACGAAATGTGCCAGAGATGCCCAGAGTGTGCACTATTCGGAAGCGCTGCTTCAGAGGGTGGCATGAGCATAACTTCCAGAGTTATGTATGATGAAGCATACACCATAAGAGCGCTAAGTGCTATAGTAGATGAGTTCTTCCAGAACGCTCCTGGAGATGATTATGCGAAAGAAGCTACTTCTGCAATTCGTGAACCAGATTTCTTTAAGGAAGGTACTCTATTTCCTTGCGTGGTCACACTCAAAGATGTAACCTCTGAAGAGGTGTTATTCTTCCTAAATGTAACCGACAGAAATTCGCGTTATGGGGCCACAGGAACGCGTTTCGGAAAGACTCAAAATCATATACTTGGCATTTACGCGGGCCATCGAGAAGGTCCTTCAAGTCTGGAGGTATCTAAAGAAATCGCACTCACACTTGCTAAACAGGGTCTAGAAAAAAATGACCCCGAATACAGCAAAAAAGTTGATGAGCGGCTGAAAAAAGAGGTCATGTATCGAGATACGTTGTCTACGGATGAGATTAAGACTGCGGCAATAAAAGCATTTGAATCGCTCTCTAACAAACAACGCATCGATTATTTAAAATTTGATGAAGTCCAGAGTTTGAAAGTCCTTGAAGAGATTCGCGATGATAAGGTGGTTCAATCAATATTGTCTGACCAAATCGCAAAGATAAGCACATTTTTAGGGGCTTAGAGAGATCAATATGTCTTCATGTGCTAATCAGACATTAAAATGTGGTAGTAGTAGTCTACTACCACACAAAAATGGAATTCGTGCGTTTAAAGGTACGCTAGAACTCATGAGCGAGTTATTCTTTGCATCAGTGGAACCAGGAGATAACTTCACAACTGAGCCGATTATCCTTAACACTGCGTTATACTATGCTCTTGGGTACGCAAAAGGGAATTATATAAATTTTCCGGCAAAGAGGAGTCGTGGTTCCGTAAAACAAAATCCGACATATGTTATCGATACAGAGTCGCTCTTTGAGACAATCTATGTGACACCTGCAAAAGTAATCAATAAACCAGAATTCACGACAGAATTGAATAATTCGCGGAGCGATGACTATGTGCAATCCAACAGCCTATCAAATGCAGATTCTGATGCCAACACCCCTACTGGACGCTATAGTGCTAGGAAGCAAATTCAGCCGGGTGCAAGGTTCTTATTTTATGTTCTGACCTTCGATGGGTCCAAGCCGGATATGCCTTCATACGTGCGACTTGGAAAGAAAAGATGCAAAGCATTAATAGAATGGGAAGAAGTAGCGACATCCATTTCAGAAGGCGAGTATAAAACAACACATCCTGTGCTCATCGATGACCTCGAATCGATTCCATTGGGAGATATATCATTCAAGAGGATGCAACCATTTGATGTTCTTCAAAGAGGACGTTTCTTGGGAAAATATATAAAATTGGGGACTAATGATGTGTTGCCAATTAATGCGCGTTTTCTTAGGAGGTTGAGATATTGATTATTGATGAACTTTCCATACCTCGATATGATGATGAACCATTGATCGGCGACCATTTGC
>JAUPKV010000130.1 GCA_030837265.1 Methanobacteriota archaeon | reverse complement strand
ATCTGATGAAATACCGTGAAAATAGTCTATATTCAATCTAATTGGAAAATTAGGTCACCTATTTTCAGTGCTTATGGACAGTAACATTTGTTTTTAAGAAGGTTTTCTATTTTTTTTATAGATTTCCCAATATAATATATTTATACAGTTGAATTCGAAGTAATAGTTGCGAGTTGACATGTGAGTTCGGAATATAGATTCAAATCATATCGTTTTTTTCAAATCCGGTTATTTAACATGCTTTCTAAAGTTTCTCTTATTTCTCTCTAATGTTTCTCTTATAATACTTATAAAAGTGATAAGGATCATGTTTTTATCACGAAACTGGATTCCAGATACTCAAAACTATTCTCGCTCCCCCGGGATTTATCTGCCTGTAAACTGATTCGATAAATGAATCCCTAAGTACCTGAGCTTCGGAGAGATTTTGAGTTTCATGAATCGAATACACAGTCCTGTTAATTTCACCTGAAAATTCGGATTCAAGCTCTTTCTTGATTTCACTTTTCACGTGTGATGCCAGCTGCTCTTTAAGTAAATTCAGGTCAGTTGCGGATGCATTTTCATGATAAGCTTCGGAATCAAGCTGGAAGCCGGATACCAGTGTCTCGGAAAAGTAGGTATTGAACACATTTTCCATGGAAGATGAGTTACTTGCATCAGAATTTTCGGAAACGCCATAGAGCAAGGTGTGGAAGGATTCATCTGTATCCGATCCGGCAGTAAATCCTGAATAATCTGTTGGGAAAAGCAGTCCGACAACTACCTGTGCACCTTCCCGGGCTGCAGCGTCAAGAGAAGTATTAAAAGCATGAGATAGGTTTTGTGAAGCCTCTGCATCTGAAGAATTGAGTGCAGTTTCAAGCACGGAATCATTGACACAGGCAATAAGAGTAGTTTTCGAAGGAGTGCCGGTATAGAGGGGCATGGAAAGTTTCACGCTTCTCCTGACAGCGTTTGAAGGTGATTCTTTGCCTATTATTAGCCTGCTTTCCATGGGAAAAGCTTCAATAGGGTGCCAGTATGCTTCAAATCGATAAGCAAATCTTCCTGCAAATTTTTTATTAAGATCGTCTGAAATGAATTCCGAATCCCTAACAGCATAGTCTTTGGCTAGAGGGTTCAGAAGAACAGGGGAGCTATTTGAATTATTAGAGATTCTTGAATTATTATAGATTCTGTTCGAACTGTTGTATGAGGTTTCAAGGGAAAGAGCCAGGTATTCTGCTGTCAGGTCCGCAAAAGTCCTGTGTTTCTGTTCTTTTCCAAAAAGAGTATGAGAAGGATTTTTCACGATAGAGTTTTCAGGTAAGGAAAAATTAATTGTCGACAGGGGTGAAATTTCATACTCAAAATCATCAAGTTTGCAGGCAAGAAGAGACTCAAGCATATAAGTGTCCAGCTCTGAGGAAGTGACATATCCGGCAGCAGTATATTGCTTTTCTGCTTGAAGGGAAGGCATGAGCAGGACGCCTGCAAGCGACACCAGTATTAGAAGAAAGAGTGCATCGAAAACCGTAGAATAGCCTGAACACTCGGCAATCAGCTCATTTTTTGACTTTCTGCTAGTCTCTATGGTTTTATGATTTCTCATTGTATCACTCTGCTCAAATGTATACCTTGCTCTAAACGTATCTTATTGTCTGTTACTTCCATGAGGTTTTGCAGACCACAACCGTAAGGGTTCCTGGTACTGATTCCGCAGGATTTAATTCAATAACAACGGGAACGGAAGCTGCAACTTTTTCCCTGTTCTCCGAAAGAGAGTCAGGCTCGATATTAACAGGTTCTATCTGCCAATGCCTCAAATCGTCCTGTGTTTGGACTTCAAAGAAAAACAGGTAATTTCCGGAAAAGGGTGCAAAAAGGTTCTCTCTTTGTTTAATTCCTTCAGGACTGGACAGTTTATCGAGGGAGGATGCAGATAGCATATTGGAACTTTCGGATCTAAGGCCAGGAGCCGTTACAAGAGTATCTGCCAGCAAGGATGCACTCTCATAATTTTCCAGAGCAAAAGCGCGGGATTCGTATCCCAGATAGGCTTGAGACAGGAGAGCGGCAAGGACTACAAAACCTATAACCGCAAGAGCTGTGGAGATAATTTCGGTCTGAGGTTCAAGGACTCCACATTCATCCCGGTACATTGACTCGAGTTTTTTCTTACTGATAAATAAGGATACGGGCAAAAGTAGAAACCTCCTCACCATCTTTTACATAAATAAGTTCTTTCTTCAATGAGATCTTTACTTCAGGATCCATTACTGCTTCTTCTGTTCCTAGCATGCTAAGAAAAGACTCAATTTCCGAATAGTTGTCTCGAAGGGGGGAATCGGCACTACCTTGGGCACCAAACCTGGTGTTAAGTTTTTCCTGAAGGACAGAATCGTTAAAAGGCAGGATTCTGAAGGCAAAAGGCCTTACGGAATTGAACGTTCTTCCATCGGACTCGGCTTCCAGACAGATGTATTCTCCGGAAACACTTATTTTCAAATCTTTTCCGAAAGATAAATCCTGGTAGGCTTCTTGATCGTTAAAACGATATGAGATCTCACGAAAATTCACTGCTCCCGCCTTATCTACCGTGCTTTTGAAATCCCGAGCAAGAGAATCAAGCTGTTGCTGGGTCTCAAAATCCTTAAAACCGGAAACCAGATGAAAAAGAGCCGCAAAAAGGACAACACTTGAAATTATCAGAGCTGCTTTCGAGATAAGAAAATCAGCCCAGGCCGAGTCGTCGATGGTGAAGTCCTTCATAACTATGTCTCCTCAATGACAGATCAGTTCTACTGTCTTTTCTCAGAAATCACAACGAAGATTTTTCCGGACTTTGGTTCTGCTTTTGATGAGAGAAGCAGCCTATGTCTGCCTGAACCGAGAGAAACGGACCCGTTTAACCCGGATTTTGAATAATAGGCGGTTGAAGAATAAAACACAGTCTTTCCTGCAGAGTGAATGCAGTAGTTATTCGCATCTGCAGGCCATTTGTCCACCAGGCCGGGTAAAGTACCGAAGTCCACTGAGACTTCTTCAGGTAATGTGAACTCCAGGGCAACTTCACTTCCTTCCCCTCTCACTGAGATCTGCTCTGCAGTAGCTGTAAGTTTGGAGACTTCATTCAGAACCTCTTTTTCCTTTACCCCTTCCAGAAAATCAAAACCGGAAACAGAAGAAATTATTAGTATTACAGCAAAAAGGATGCCTGACACTGTAAACCTTAAAGGGAGAGCGCAAACCGCAGATTCGTTAATTTTAAGCGGACAGACTAAAAACAGGTCTTTATCAAGCGTGTAATGACCCCCACTCGCAAACTCACTCAAATTTTAAAAAGAGTTTATACTTAATTAGTCTATTAGTGTATAAAAAGTTAATCCTTCTAAAAAATAGACGTTTGAGAATTATACCGTCCGTGCAACAAAAATTAAAAACATTTCACTTGTTCAATAAATTTGTTATTGTCAATCCATTTATTGAACAGGCGAGCTCGAAATAATCTTAGACAAAGCTTAGCTTAGATTAAAGCCATCCTAATATTATCTGGAGCAGTCCTGCAGGAGTTACTTCTACAGGAGCCTGCAGAGTATCGGAGTATTTAATGTCTCCTTCCGGGGTTTCATATTTCAATACGGTATCTATTCCATAAACTTTGGGTACAGCTGCTCCATCTGCCTTAATCTTAACATGTGCAACAGTCGTATTTCCAGGTTCTATGTTTGATAGAAACGCCATACTATCGGTTGTACTCAGAGGATCGGCAGGATTAATTATGACTTTAACATTTCTTGCTTCTTCTTCACCCGTATTCTTAATTGTGATATCAATTACCTTTTCTCCTCCGGGATACAGACTGCCTGTGGTGTTTACTATCTCAAAGTCAGCTTTATTTTTGACTTTTATTTTTAATGTCTGGTTCTGGGCCATCATGCCATACCAGCGACTCACATCATAGGTCTGGGCAACAGCATTCGGGTCCGAAATCTGAACATTTTTCTGGTAATCATATGTTAAATTCAGGTAGAGGTTATATTCTCCGGCCTTTGCCTTCTTATCGATTTTTATATCAAATTTTGCCGGTGCCAGTGAATTTTGTCCGCTTTTTATGGAACCTATCTGCTGGCTTACGGATTTAACTTTAATAGGGCTGCCAGGATCAGTAGAAAGAGAAGCTACTACGTTTGCAGCATCCACCACACTGCTTTCCAGTTTCGCTTCGGTCTGGGCAGCATAGATCTCATCCGAGAGAGAAGGGGTTTTATCATTCTCGAGTCCTAATAATTTGCCCTTATTCATTACATCGATATTCAAAGTAACAGTCTGGTCCCTATCTAATTCAGTGTTACCAATGATATTGGCGCTAAGATCGGGGCCGCCATATACGTTATAATAGTTCTGTCCAAGATCGAAACTTTGAGGGATACTATAAGTACCCGGTGAATCATAAGCGCCTGCTGCGCCCGATATCATTAAAATCAATAGAGAAGAAATTAGTATCATTTTTTTCATTTTATGCTTCCCTCCTGAAAAGGCGGACACCTAATGTGAAAGTAACAATTGCAAAGAGAGTAAGTATTATCATATCGAAAGATATCGCATTCAAACCCTGTCCCTTGACCATGATAATGCGTAGAGCATCAATTGCATAAGTCAAAGGCAAGCAATAAGCTATGTAACGCATCCAGTTCGGAACCGAGCTCAAGGGAAAAAATACTCCTGTAACAAACATGGCAGGCATAGTAATCAGCATGTTTAATTGGAAGAAAGATTCCATATCTTCCACTCTTGAGGACATGACTATACCCATCCCTACTCCACCAAGAGTAAAAACAATGAGCAACAGAGCGACAAGAAGCCAGCTGCCATTCATATGGAATCCGACCAGGAAATATGCAGCAATTATCAGGATAACAGCCCTTGCCAATTGCAGTATTAGCTGGTAGATAGTTTTCCCCAGAATCACCGATCTTTTACTGATAGGTGTCATTAACATACGAACAAGTGTGCCGTCTTCTTTTTCTCCTGCAATTGCCGAACCCGTGGTCGCTACAGAACCCATAAACACGGTAAGGGCTATAATACCCGGAGTGAGAAAGTCAAGATATTCCAGATTACCGTAAATTTCGGGAATTTTTAAAGATACAATCCCGTTTTTTGCCAGCAATTGTCTCATAGCGTTTATGATTACCCCACTGGTGGTAGTATCTGAGGAATCGGTAAGAAGAGTCAAAGTAGTGTTTTTATTGTTTGCGATACTGTCACTGTAATCCGGAGGAATAATCAGAGCACCTTTATAAAGTCCGGAGTCTATTTTGCTCTCAGCCTCAGACTGAGACATGTCTCTTGTGTAGGTTACCGAGAACATTGGAGTTGAGTCGTATTTGGGGGTGTAGCTTCCGATTTCCTGAACAAGGGTACTAGATGCTCGGCCTGTATCGTCATTAATTATGAGAATAGGGGAGTTTTTTACCGTTCCACCCATACCGTAGCCAAAAAAGACAATCATGATTATGGGGAATAAGAACAAAGGAACTACAAGCCATTTTTTTCTGAAAAGTATTTTGAATTCCTTTTTTGCTACCATTATTGAATCCATTAGCTCAGTTTTTAGTGTCATTTAATCACGTACCTGTTCTCCTGTAAAGTGCACAAAAACTTCTTCAAGATTCGTACTTCCTGTTTTTTTCTTCAGAACTTCCGGATTATCCAGGGCTACCAATTTGCCTAAATCCATTACTGCAACTCTATTACAGAGATTATCTGCCTCCTCCATGTAATGGGTTGTAAAAATCAGGGTTTTTCCTTCGGCATTGAATTTTTTAGCAAGTTTCCAGATAACGTTTCTGGTCTGGGGATCAAGACCGGTTGAAGGCTCGTCCCAGAATAAAATTTCAGGATCATGTAATACTGCGGCGATTACTGACAGGCGCTGCTTCATACCGCCGGAAAAGCCTCCGGTATAACGATCGGCGCTTTTTTCAAGACCAACAAGTTTCAGGTAATAATCGACCTTTTCATCGATCTCCTTTTTCGGAACATTATAAAGATTACACATAAGTTCTAGGTTTTCCCTGGCTGTTAGGAGTGAGTAAAGGCTGAGCTTCTGAGGGACTATACCTATTAGTGGTCTTATTTTATCGTCCTGTTTTTCAACATCAAAACCCGCAACTTTAATACTGCCGCTTGTAGGTTTTAACAATGTAGTCATCATGGAAAATGTAGTGGATTTGCCAGCTCCGTTCGGGCCTATCATGCCAAAAATTTCTCCTTTGAATACCTCAAAGCTGACATCATTCACTGCTGTTATTGTCCTTCCTCTTGAATTAAAAACTTTAACAAGATTTTTGACCTCAATAATCGGTTCCATTCACTCACCTGGTCTCATTATCATCGACCTTAATGATACCGTTGGTAAATACGTCAATAAAACTCTCAATTTCCTCTTCGCTATCTCCTAAAAAATTGTCACCAAACACTTCTCTTAACATGGATGTGTGGCCAAAATAACTAATAAAAATTAGTGCAGCTGTTTGAGGATTGATATTGCGCATTTTTCCTGTTTTTATTTGTGATTCAAAATATTTACTTAAAGGCTTAATACTCATTTGAAGAAAATCTGAAAGAACCTCTGCGACTTCTGGTCTCCTTTTTCCTTCTTCGAACAGCATGTGCATGAACATATGCATATGGCTTTTCCGATCCCTTTTTTTATCCTTCATTACCTTCGCAAAGTTTTTTCCCAGAAAAAGAAGCTCAGTCTTAAGGTCTACGTCTTTTTGTATTTGGAATAAATCTTCCATTGATGCAAAAACAGCTCGGTTATTGTTCAACACCTCTTTCAACAGGTTCTCTTTTGATTTGAATTTCCGGAACAAAGTCACTTCGGCAACATTTGCCTCCTCTGCAATTTTTCGGGTAGTTGCACCCGTGTATCCCTCGCTGGCAAATACCTTCAAAGCTGCTTCCAAGATTCTTTGTTCCGCGTTCATGTGGTTGTAAGTAAGTAATTACTTACATATGAAGGTTTTGGCTGACTAATCGGAGCTTTTTCTCCCGTCTTTTTAGCGGAAAAACCGGATAGACTTTCAGTCCGGAGTAAAATAATTATAAATTTTGTATAACACTTGTCGATTAAAATCCAGATCCAGAGAAGTGTTATCCTCCATATCTTTGCCTATTGAGGTTTTCTAGCTTTTATCAGTAGCACAGGCATGTTAATCCTTGCCAGATCATCTCGAAGCGTATTTTTTTCCAGGTGTTTTTCGGATATTTCCCGTACTAACTGCGGCCTCAGCTCCACAGGGACCTGCTCGGTAATGGGCAGCCATGTCGTGCGAATGAACCCCTCCAGTCCGGATCTTTCGGGCAGAACCATTTCCTCGATTGTCATTTCCACCTTGAGCTCTTCAAGCCCTGCCAGAGCTATCCATTCATGATACTCTTCAGGACAGTAATTACCATAAGGATTGGAAAATCCCCGGAAATACTGCTTCCATTTGTCACTTCTTATTACATCTCTTGCAGAAGCCGTAAGGTCATCACCTGTTTTCCTGCCGGCGCACTGAATAATTATCTTTCCTCCGGGCTTGAGACTGCGTTTTATATTCTTAAGTACAGTCAGATGATCCTTGACCCAGTGCAAACAGGCGAAAGACGTCACTAAATCGAATCTTGATTCGAACTTCATATCCAGGACACTCAAATGCTCAAATTCCAGGTTTGAATAAACAGATGCAGAAAACTTTTTTCGGGAGAAATCTATCATATCCTTTGAGCTGTCAATTCCCAGTACCTGTCCCTGAGGTACCAGCTTAGCCAGCTTTGCAGTGACCTTTCCATCTCCGCAGCCAATATCAAGTATGTGCTCATTTCCCCGGAGATCCAACCCTGAAATTATACCTTGAGCAATATTCTCCTGAGCAGACGAATGATTTTGATAATCCTCAGGATTCCAGAGATACATGATTCCTCATTTCTCAGGTTCTTTTGATTCTTCCAGACGCTCGTGGAAGTTCTGATTGACAATCTGAATGTACGTATCCATTGGTAAAAGCTCGCGGCTCACTATGCTCAAAGTCTCGGAGGACATGCTGCCATCACGAACTATCTGGCGGCCGGCATCTTTTGCAGCCTCCAGAACGTCATTCACCGGAGCACCCATCTCAAGCATAGCTTTCAGAAACGGGCCATGGGGTCTGAGCAAGGCTCCGGCAAACTCCACTCCGGCATTCTTTGAGTATGCTTTTAAGTGGACCAATAAAGGATCGAAGTTGTCCGTTTCCCAGAAACCGCAATTAGAGACAAGTACCATCTTCTTGCTCCGTTTCTCCTTTTGACGATGCGGATGCCTTATATGGCCTTCGCGAATCTCAAAGAAAGGCTCAGCTCCCGGAATAAGTCTGTCCATCAACGTTTTCATAGGTCCGGTGATCCCATCGCAGTAAACAGGTGAAGCCAGAACCAGGATGTCCGCCTCGGCTATTTTCGGAGCCAGCCAGGACATATCATCCTTATGTATGCATTTGCCCGGCGTTTTGAGCCAGCAACTGTAATCACCCTGACAGGGATTGATTTTAAGATCGTTTGTATAGTAGAGTTCCACCTCAGCTCCTGCTTCTTTCATGCCTTCCAGAAATGGACCGAGAATTAGAGCCGTGTTCCCTTTCCCCTTACGAGGACTGGAATTGATCGCTAAAGCTTTCATAAGTCTCATTCTCCTACCTTATTAACACTTAATTCGGATTAATTCAAAAATTCGGATTAATTCAAAAATTCGGATTAACTCACATCTCAATTCGTTCAAAATTCACACCAGAATTTTTCACGACTTATTCTTCTTCTGTTTTATCCACATTTTCGAGAATTTTGAGTGCCATTTGCTTTATATCATCAGCTTTTACGAGAGCAAGACCTCGTGTCTCATCTCCAAGAACCAATAACAAATCCCCAGGCTTTATCCCGAAAATCTCTCTTGCTTCTTTTGGTATGACGATCTGTCCCCTCTCACCAACTTTTACGCTGCCGAACATGTGTTTGCCTTTACATTTTGAAGGAATATCCATAACTTAAGTCACCTGCCTGTTTTTATGCGAATCACGTAAAATTATGTAAATCATTTAATTCATGAAAATCATGT
>JAUPKV010000129.1 GCA_030837265.1 Methanobacteriota archaeon | reverse complement strand
TAACTTAATTTGCTTTTTTATCGAACCCTAAGCGCTGGAGTTTTATACTTATATAAATATCACTTTTTAAATTTTATATTTCCAGGTTATGAGTTAAATGGCAGCAGGATCTATATTTTATCTTACATCTTTACCCGACCCCCCTGTACTTATCCTTCTGGGTGTCTTTTTGCTTACAGCTCTCAGGCAGGTTGGGTCTTTAAGATTGCAGATATGGCAGGTTATGACAATTGGAGCTTTATTGGTCCTGCTATTAGGGGAGATTTCTCCCGAAGAAGCATTTCGGGCGGTTAACATTGATGTGATTATCTTCCTCTTCGGAGCCTTTTGTGTAGGAGAAGCACTGAACAGGAGTGGATATCTGGCCTGGTTGGGAGGCAAAGTGGTTTCAAGAGCAAGGAATATAGATGAACTTGTCTTGTTGGTACTCTTCTCCACAGGGCTTTTGTCTGCTGTCCTTATGAATGACACCGTGGCTATTATGGGAACACCGCTTGTTTTGCAGTTTTCCCGAAAATTTGGGGTTTCTTCAAAACTTATGCTTTTTGCCCTGGCTTTTGGCGTAACCACAGGAAGTGTTATGAGCCCAATCGGAAACCCTCAGAATCTTCTAATAGCAATTGAAGGAAATCTTAAGACTCCGTTTTTAACTTTCTTATGCTGGCTTGCCTTTCCAACTCTTATCTGTCTTATTGTCGCTTATGCTGTGCTTAAACATTTTTTTAGAGAAGAATTCAGAAAATCGATTGAGGTTCATTCCGAAGAACAGGTTACCGATACTGAGCTTGCAGGATTTTCAAAAATAGCCCTTTTCATTCTGCTTACTCTTATAATCTGCAAAGTTTTTCTGGTGGAATTTTTGCCTGCCTGGAATTTCAATCTAAGCTGGATAGCCCTTCTTTCCGCGTCACCAATATTGCTCAGTAGAAAGAGAAAAAAAATTCTAAAAAATATCGACTGGACAACTTTAGTTTTTTTCATCTCTATGTTCGTGCTGATGGAAAGCGTATGGATATCCGGAACATGTCAAAATTTGCTTGTCAAATTGTCTCCACAATTGAGCTCCATTTCAATGATTTTAACCCTGAGTATAGTACTAAGCCAACTAATTTCGAATGTCCCTTTTGTTGCGCTTTATCTGCCTGTAATGGGTAATTCTGTCTCTCATGGTCAATTAATGGCACTTGCGGCAGGAAGCACAATTGCGGGAAATCTGTTAATTCTCGGAGCGGCTAGCAATGTTATTATTATCCAGAATGCAGAAAAAGAAGGTCAAACTCTTTCATTTTACGATTTCTTTAAAATTGGAGCTCTTATTACTGCTTTTGATGCTATTATATATTTTATCTGCATTTCAATCTTAATAACGATAAATTTTCCCTAAACCCTCCGAAAAAATGATATACTTCTAGCACATAAACTTTTTTCTGGAAGATATAAAATCATGACCCAGAACACCTTAGACGCGAATAACAAGCGCAAGCGCGCCAAATGCACCGTACAGAGTAAAACTCTCGGACCTGTTGAAGATCTTGAAGTTCATGTTCGGTCCGACTGGTGGCAGACTCTTTTTAACTCTCTATATCTTAAGACAGATGCAGACCTTCTGGATGATATGGAACTAACCAGGAAAGAGATAGATCTCATTGTCTCCATCCTGGGAATGGCTCCCGAAGATAAAATTCTTGATCTGTGCTGCGGACAGGGAAGACATGTAATTGAGCTGGCAAGACGGGGGTTCTCAAATGTGGAAGGGTATGATAGATCACAGTACCTTATCAGGAAAGCCAGAACTAGGGCACAAAAAGAAAACTTGCAGGTAAGGTTTCGAGAAGGCGATGCAAGAAAGCTTCCTTATCCCTGTGATACTTTTGACATAATCACGATCCTCGGCAACAGCTTTGGTTACTTTGACTCCACTTTTGACGACAGAAAAGTTATCGAAGAAATCTTCAGAGTTCTTAAGCCTGGCGGCAAGGTTTTTATCGACACTTCGGACGGAGATCACACTAAAAAAAATTTCCAACCCCGATCCTGGGAATGGCTCGACAGAAGATATTTTGTTTGCAGGGAAAGGGCTCTCTCCTCGGATGGCGAGCGGCTAATTTGCAGGGAAGTAATAAGCCGTATCGACAAGGGGATAATTGCGGACCAGTTTTATGCCGAGAGATTGTACAATAAGGAAAGTCTTTTTGAATTGCTTACAACTTCAGGGTTTTGTAGTCCCACATTTCATACGACCTTCAGCTCGGTGTCCTTGGGTACTCAGGATCCCGGCATGATGGAGCAGAGGATTATGCTCTCGGCTTCTGTTGAAAAAGCCTGGTCGTCTACTCTTCAGTCAGTCGAAAATAGAAAATACCTTAATGTTGCAGTCCTGCTCGGGGACCCGAGAAGGAAAGATGAGGTCAAGCCTGCCTGTGTATTTGATGATGATGATTTCCACACCCTTGATGCAATGAAAAAGGCACTTGCAGAGATTCCCTTTATGAAATTTACTTTTTTAGACAGGCATGAGACCCTACTTGACGATCTTAAGAAAAAATCCGGAAAAATTGACCTTGTATTTAACCTATGTGATGAAGGCTTCTGCAACGACCCAACGAAAGAACTTCATATTCCGGCTCTGCTTGAACAACTAAATATCCCGTATACCGGAGGAAACCCACAGTGCCTTGCCTTCTGTTATGATAAGTCCATCATAAGGGGAGTTGCCAGGGAAATGCAAATTCCGGTTGCAAAAGGTATGCTTGTCATTGGTAGATCTGACATATCAAAGCTCTCACTTTCTTTTCCCCTGCTCGTGAAACCTAACTCTGGAGATTCGAGTTTTGGGATAACCCAAAAAAGCATTGCTAATAACCTGGAGGAACTCCGGGAGATCATAAAGAAAACATGGGAAATAATAGGTGCGGATAAGCCTGTCCTGCTGGAGGAGTTTCTTCCGGGAAAAGACCTCAGTGTCGGTATTATCGGAAATCCTCCTGTATGTACTATATTGCCGATTAATGAAGAAGATTACTCCGCTGTTCCTGCAGAACTCCCAAGAATCTGCGGTTATGAGGCAAAATGGTTCCCGGATTCTCCATACTGGAAAATCAAATCCGTACCTGCAGATATCCCTGAAACTACCAGAAATGAGATTTTGCAGTGCTGCCTTACTCTATTCAGCAGACTGGGATGTCGGGACTATGCTCGTTTCGACTGGAGGCTTGATGCCGAAGGCAGGCCAAAGTTGCTTGAAGTTAACCCAAATCCAGGCTGGTGCTGGGATGGGCATCTAGCAAAAATGGCAGCATATGAAGGGATTTCCTATTCCGGGATGCTTGCAAGAATTCTTGAAGCTGCAAAGGAAAGGTATGGTCTCGGAATTATAGAAAAGATCGATATTTCCTGTAAATTGCCTGAAAGTGCTCGCCGAAAGAGTCCTGCTGAGTGTGCAGCCGAATTTGAGGAAGAAGTTGAGGCTAAGAGCTCCATGAACTCCGAAGATAACAGGGAGAAAAGTGTTTTCTCAGATCCATCTGAAGCAGTACAGGCTTTTGAGTGATATGATTGAGACAGGACTCCGGTAATAATTAAAAAGACCTTAGAGTCTTTATTCAAAAATAGCAAGGGATACGGAGGTCTTTCGTTATCTTTTCGCTTCCCAATACCCCTTTAATTAGGAGAATTGACTTCAGTTTATTTTTGAATGATAACCGTAAGGATATCTTCATCCTGCATTTTGTGGTCGATG
>JAUPKV010000128.1 GCA_030837265.1 Methanobacteriota archaeon | reverse complement strand
TTGAGCGGACGAAAGCCGCTCAGGCTGCAAGAGGAATGGATTTTGTAAGAAATCCTTTCCGCTCGGTTCCTGCCCTCGCAATTCCTTTGCTGTGGGGGATAATAAGAGATGCGGAAGAACTGGCGCTTGCAATGGAAAGTAGAGGATATCAAGGAAAATGCAGAACCTCCATACACGAGCTTTACATGAAAAAAAGCGACTGGATAACACTTATTATCGCATTACTTTTTTTCATATTCATGCTGTTAATTCAAAATGCCTCTGACTTGCCTGGATATGATTAGCAGAATAACAATGGTCGCTCTTTTAATAGTTCTGATATGTAATGAAAAAAGTACCATTGTGGGGACCTGAAAGACCACCATAATGCTAAAATCCTCAGGAATAGAATAATGAATATGCAAGATAATTCAAACTTTCAAGAAAAAAAGGAAGTTAAGAAAGTTAAAGGCAGTTACTTTGAAGTTCCAGGAGTCCCTATATCAGATGTTAAAGGGGAATCGGATACGAAAAAAGCTCAAGGAAGTTTTTTTGAATTTCCGGGTACCCCGAAGTCTGATTTTAAGGGGGAATCAGGAATAAAATCTGAGGAAAAGGTCGAAGAAAAAAAGGCAAGTGGAGATTCAGCTGCTCTCGAAAGAAAAGAGCCGAAAGAAAGCGATTTCAAAGCTCCGGGGGAGCTTGAAACTGGCTATACGGAGAAATCATGGGCCAAACCTGAAAAAGATATGGCCGGAAAAGAAACCGGAAAAGAGGTCCAACTACAAGAAAGAAAGGAACCGGGTGCTAAAGAATTTACAGCTCCGGGAGAACTTGAAACCGGCTATACTGAAAAATCATGGGCCAAACCAGAGAAAAGCATGGAAGAAACAACCACTGCAAAAACCGAAGAAGTCCTATCCGAGACTGTTGAACAGAATACAGAAATAAAGGATCAGGAAGCTATAGAAAGAGAAGAAAGAGAAAGAGAAAATAAAGAAAGAGAAGCTAGAGAAAAAGAAAATAAAGAAAGAGAAGAGAAGCGCACCGTATATACCGCGGAAAAACGCCTAACCAAGAGTAAGACTGACCGTAAGCTATTTGGAGTCTGCGGCGGGCTAGGAGAGTATTTTGGAATCGACCCGACTCTAGTAAGGCTTGCTTTTGTGCTCCTGGGAATATTACACGGGATAGGGCTAATACTATACATTATCCTGGCCATAATTATGCCTTCTGAAAAGAATGTCGAGATGGTTACACACAGGAAGTAAGATCCGTATTTAGTTTAAAAAAATGCAGACAAGGACTGACAGCAGCCAGATGTAAAACATATCTTTACACATCTGGCTTACATCTTAATGGCTTTCGGATTTCAGACGAAAGTTGTAGAATGCGACCCTTTCATATGAACTATCCCTACGCTAAACAGGCTGTCCGACAATTCAATTTCGGGATAAAAAAGGTAACGAAAAGAAAGCATTTATAACCTTTAAATCGAAAAAAAAGCATAAATACAGTTTGAAACTTACTAATTTCTTGTTAAACCGTGCAACTCCTGTGTTTTATTAAAAAAGAAGTTCAGAACTGAGTTGATGCTGTTTTATTTTTTCTGTTACTATGAACTTCATAGTAAACTCTATCCCATTATCCCTTTTCAATTTAAATTCCCCCTCTAACTGGTCTACAAGAGAAGCTACCAGCTGAAGCCCAAGAGTATCAACATTATTAATATCGAGATTTTCAGGTATACCTACCCCATTATCTGAAACGGTTAGAGTGAAACCAGCATTTTTAAACTCTCCACTTTCGCCTTCATCTATATCTTTTTCTCTGTAGAGTTTAATTCTAATTTCTCCCCTGTCCCTCCCTTTAAATGCATGCTTTAGGGAGTTGGTAACAAGTTCATTAATGATTATTCCCAAAGGGACTGCAGTATCCATGCCAAGAAAGACATTCCCTTCCAGGTCCATATTCAAGCTGAGACCAGGATTTCCTAGCCTGTATGTTAGGAAAAGATTTTCAGTGAGGTCCTCAATGTATGAAGAAAAATCAAGTGTGTCGATCTCTCCATTTTTGTAGAGCTTTTCGTGGATAAGAGCCATGGAAATAACCCTGTCCTGACTTTCCCTAAAGGCATCAAGAACTTCCGAATCTCTTATATTCGATTTTCCTTTGAGCTTATCAGCCTGGAGGTCGAGTAGTGATGAAATTACTTGAAGATTATTCTTGATTCTATGATGGATTTCTTTTTTACGAGCTATTTCGATATTTGCCAGAGCCTCTTCGGCTTCTTTTCGTTTGGTGATATCAGTTAGCATGCTCATTACGCCAATAAGCTTGCCACCCTTGTCAAAAAGCGACTTGGCATTTACAAATGCCAAAAGGGATGACCCATCTTTACGTTTCAGTTTCAATTCGAAACTCTCACTAATTCCCTGCCATCTCTTTTCCAGATTCAGTCTGACTATAGCCCTGGCTTCTTCATCAAGGAAATCCCATATGGATCTGCCGATGCTTTCTTCCAGAGTGTATCCGAGCAAATCAGTTAATTTCTTATTAGCGTAAGTGATTGTGGCTTTATCGTCAACAATAAGTATACCTTCATTCGCTGTCTCTACAATATTCCGATACTTTTCCTCACTTTCACGAAGTTTTTCTTCTACTCTTTTTCTTTCGGTTACATCTCTGGAAATGAACGAAACAGCTGTCAGCTTTCCATGAATATCAAAAACTGGGGAAAGAGTAATTGAAACATTTATTAGATTTCCATCCTTTTTGAACCTTGTAGTCTCATATTGGTGGATCTTTTCTCCCTGCTTAATCTTTTCAATCAATTTTATCGTTTCTTTCTCTAAATTGGGTGGGGCCAAGGCGGATACACACTTCCCCAAGATCTCTTCTACCGAGTAACTATAAACCTGCTCTGCTCCATGATTCCAGCTGGTAATAGTACCGTTAAGGGACATCGTTCCAATGGCATCGTTTGATGACTCTACAACATTCGCCAGGATTTGAATTTTCTCTTCGGCTTTCTTACTCTCAGTGATGTCCTGAGTTATTCCCTTTAATCGAGCAGGGACTTTTTTCTCATCTAAAATAATTTCGGCTTTTGTATAAACTGTACGTTCTTCCCCATTAGCCAGAATAATCCGATGATCAATGTCATGAAGCTTCCCATTTTTCCATCTCTTAACTGTACTGTATACATAGTCTCTATCATCGGGGTGTATGCGACATAAAATATTGTTGTAATATGAACTGGATTCCCGAGGCATGTATCCGAAAATGCGATACATTTCATCAGACCAGTACATCTCATCAGTTATAAGATCCCAATCCCAAAATCCTATATGAGCCATCTTTTGAGCTTCATTAAGCCTTCTTTCATTTTCCAGCAACGACTTATACGCTGCTTCAAGTTCAGCTGTGCGTTCTTTAACTTTTTCTTCCAAAATGTCGTGAGCTTTTTTCAGAGTTTCCTCTGCTTTTTTGTGCTCGGTGATGTCACGGGAGATGTGGATACACCCGATGAGGTTTCCTTCTGAATCATGTAGTGGTGAGACGCTTACAATGAAGTCCCCGCCCAATCGATCTTCACGGTATTCTATTGTACGCTCAAGGCCTTCCTTGAGCAATATCTTATACGGGCAATAAGTTGGAGGCTCGTTCGTCCCATGAATAACACTATAACAGGTTAATCCTACGCATTTTTCCGGTGCCAGATTCAACTTTGCCGTTAGTGCTCTGTTTACACGAACAATCCTGTATTCATTGTCAAGTATTGCTATCAAATCCGGCACGATATCAAGAGTTTGTTCCCAATTTTTTGTAACTTGAATAACTGCTTTTTCAGCTTCCCTGCGCCTGGAGCTTTCTATGCGCTTCCATTTCCCTTCTCTTTTGATCAAGGCTAGTTGATGGTTTACTACCAGATCGATGATCTCGGCCGGGTCATGCCTTTCGAGAGAATAAGTGCATAGAGCTAACATCTGGAAATTGTCGATAACGTTGTCCGTATGTCTCTTATACTCAACAAAATTATTCCAGTCTTCTTTTTCCAGCCAGAAAGTATTTCCACTCAATCTCATGCCGTCGTAACCTTTGTCTGAGGCATGAAGAAGCTTTTCGACCCAGCTATTTAGGATTCTCTTCGAATTGAAAACCCCTTCTGCAATAAACCAGTCAGAGTAAGGGATGATTTCGATTTGCTCTTTCTCCAGATAAACATTAAGATCAGGTATAGCCCCTCTCAGGGCATCTTTTGCAGCCTCTACTCCGAGAGGATATGATGTGACCCAAAGACATAACTCGTTATTTTCCAATCCTGCTTTAAAGTAAGGAATGAGAATGTCCGTTAAATCTTCTTTTGTATTATAGAACTGGCAGATGTGCGTACCCCAGGGGACATATCCGACAATATCAATTCCAGAATTCCTCAGGTTTCCTCTCATATCGCATTTCTCCAGGTTTGATATACTAAGATAAAATCAGCTACTCCTCGGATTTTTGAGACTGGACCCATCAGAAATTCTTTGCGCTTTCGAGAGCTCTTTCCTTATTTATACAGAAAAATAAATGAATTTAATACTCATTCAGATCCAGTAAGTAATCTGTTAGCGTTGAGCAAGACTGCTTTGTGATTTATTTCTATTAATATCGTGTTAAAACCCTTCCAATTCGTATTGTTGCAACCTAGCTTAATCGAGAATAGTATTTTAGCTTATGAATATGAGTTTGGCATAAAACCTAAGTTTTTCTCCTAGATAAAAATATCGTTAAGTCTCTTAATAAACAAATAAACATCATTTTTATAAAAAAATTTTGAATATTTAATTTGTTTAACTTAATTAATTCATACATATTTTATTATTAAGATTGAAAAAAGATTATTTTTTGTCAAAATAAAACCAAAAACTTTTTATTAAAAAGTTTTTTCAAAAAAAGTAGGGATAAAATAGCAGATGCTTATCTGAATTATTAAATCGACTAATTAAAAGTCAAGATAAAAAAGCGGGCTCGAAGGGATTTGAACCCCCGACGTCTGGGTTAGAAGCCCAGCGCTATATCCTGGCTAAGCCACGA
>JAUPKV010000127.1 GCA_030837265.1 Methanobacteriota archaeon | reverse complement strand
TGCAGATATCACAAAAAAGGAGTTTTAATGGGATTATGTATGCTAAAAAAGAACAAGCCCCGGCAATGAATCCCAATCCTGTCTTCAGTGCAGCAAAGGATGGTACGGTTATTTACACAAACGAGGCAGGTGAACCATTATTAAAAGAGTGGGGTGTGAGCATTGGTGAGAAACTACCTATTCTTCTAAGAGATTTTGTTCAACGGGCAGTCTTCCAGAATATTCCGGAAAAAATAGAAGTTGAAATAGAAAGAAGAGCATATCTACTGCTTTTTCAACCATTACCCACAGAAGAACATGTGACCATTTACGGATATGAAATAAGTAACCAGGAGAAGCTTGAGGAAGCTCTGAAAGAACGTGAGGAGAAATTAAGGCATCTCATCAAACATGCGCCAACAGGTGTCTTTGAGATAGATTTCAGCGGTCCGAAGTATGTAACGGTTAACGATGCGTTCTGCCAGATGAGTGGCTACACTAGAGAGGAGTTACTGGCAACCAGTCCATTCGAGTTAATGGTCGATGAGAGCAAGCAGAAGTTAAACGAAAGACTTAAGAAAAGCCTTTCCGGAGAAGAGATAAGTAAACAAGAGGAATACCTGGTCATCGGAAAAAATGGACGCAAATTATGGGTACTGATAGATGCTCAGTTCACATATAAGAACGGAAAAGTAGCAGGAGCATTCGTAATTGCGCATGATATTACAGAGCGCAAACTTGCTGAAAAGACAGTGTGCAAGTCCGAGCGTCATTTCCGGCTTTTATTTGAGAATATGCTTCAAGGGATAGTTTATCATGATGCGGACGGCAGGATCATCTCAATGAATCCGGCGGCTGAGACGATACTCGGAGATAATCCAGCTGAGTTCCTGGGCAGCTCTTATGTGGGCGAAAACTATTATGTTATCCGGGAAGATGGGTCACCGTTCCCTTTCAGAGAGCACCCTGCGATGATATCCTTGATGACAGGGCACGAAGTTCATAATATAGTGATGGGAATTTACAGTCCTCAGGAGAGCTGCTATCGATGGATCAACACAAGCTCTATACCTATTATCGTTCCTGGAGAAGACAAGCCTTTTCAGGTATATTCTTTATTGGAAGATATTACCGAGCGCAGGCAAGCTGAGGAAGCTTTGCGTGACAGTGAGGAAAAATATCGCAATATTGTCGAAACTGCAAATGAAGGTATATTCCTGGTAAACAAAGAAACCCAAATAAGTTATACAAATAAGAGAAGTTTGGAACTTCTGGGACATAATTTGGAAGAAACTATTGGCAGATCAATGTGGGACTTTGTAAGTGAAGAAAGCAGGCTTGCTTCCAAAATATATTTTGAAAAGAGTCCTAATGGTATCACTGAGAACTATGAAGTGAAGTTAAAGTGCAAAGATAGCTCACATATATGGGCATTAATAAACACTAAACCTTTTTTTGATAACAAGGGTAAGTTGAAGGGCTATCTTGGTATGTTTACTGACATCACTGAGAAAAAGGTAGCAGAAGAAACCCTTGCAAACATTGAAATTGCTCGTAAAAAAGAAATTCATCATAGGATAAAGAATAATCTTCAGGTAATCTCGTCTTTGCTTGATCTCCAGGCTGACAAGTTTAAAGACAGGAATAATATTAAAGACTCGGAAATCCTGGAAGCTTTTAGAGAAAGCCAGAATAGAGTAATATCAATGGCTCTGATACACGAGGAACTGCATAAAGGAGGAGGATTTGAGACTCTTAATTTTTCGCCATACATTAGAGAACTCTCGGAAAATATTCTTCAAACCTATTGCATTGGAAATAAAAATATCAGTTTAAAGATGGATCTGGCAGAAAATGCATTCTTTGATATGGACACAGCTGTCCCATTAGGAATCATTGTTAACGAACTCGTTTCTAATTCCTTCAAACACGCATTTATTGGAAGACTTAAAGGAGAAATCAGAATAAAACTCAATAAAGAAGAAAACGAAGAACATATGGAAAGCATAGGTGAAGGCTCAACATGTTTCAATCTGACGGTTTCAGACAATGGCATTGGAATCCCCGAAGATGTTGAGGTTGAAAAGCTTGAGAGTCTTGGTCTTCAACTTGTAACTACTCTTGTCGATCAGTTAGAAGGAAAACTTTACCTGAAAAGGAACAATGGAATTGAGTTCAGTATCAGGTTCAAGGTAGCAGAGGAAGAAATCAGGCTTTAGATTCATAACTTATCTAATAAGCCAAAAGGGAAATAAAAATCCAGATTGGCATGATATTAAAAATACATGATATTCAATTCCATTAAGACTGTAGGTTTAAGCATTATTCTGCATCTTGCGGCTTAGTTTTCCTGAAAGCTTGCTTTACCATAGCTAATCTTTGCTTAAAGTCAGGCCCTTCCAGCTCCTCCGCCACAGCTTTGAGTAGATTAGGTATTTCCAGACCCTGAGGGCATTTATCTTTGCATTGGCCACACTCAGTACACAGAGAAGCAAATCCTCCTGGCTCGGAATCTGTGAATGCTCCGCTCATCCGGATTGCATAAGTAAACTTAGCTCCCTCTTCATTACCGAACATGTGCAGGTCGTTGTAGATTTCAAAGCATTCAGGAATGTCTACCCCCGAAGGGCAGGGAATGCAGTAACGACAACCTGTACAGCCAATCTTCACTAACTGACGGTATTTTTGTTCTACTTTCTTTACTAGCTGCAGTTCGGCTTCAATTAGAGAGTTCGGATAGGCTTCATCTGAAATTTTCAGGTTTTCCTCTACCTGGGATTCCTCATTCATGCCTGAAAGCACAACTGTGACTTCCGGATGGTCCCATACCCAGCGAAGAGCCCATTCAACAGGTGTACGTTTTACCGGGGCTTCGTTCCAGATTGCATCAATTTCAGGGGGTACTCGCCTGGCCAGGTTGCCTCCGAGGAGAGGTTCCATGACAATTATGCCCAGACCTTTTGAAGCTGCATATTTTAGCCCTTCAGTTCCTGCCTGGTTTTGTTCGTCCATGAAATTATACTGTATCTGACAAAATGTCCAGGGATATGCATCTACAATCCGTTTGAAATCATGAGCAGGGCCATGGAAGGAAAAACCTGCATTAACAATTCGACCATCGTTTTTGGCTTGATCAAGGAAATCTATCACACCGAGAGCCACCATTTTATCCCATAACTCTCCGGCAATACCATGAATCAGATAATAATCAATATGGTCAGTTTGGAGTTTCTCCAGTTGAGCATTCAGGAAACTATCCATATCCTCACGGTTCTCAACAATCCAGGATGGAAGCTTTGTGGCAACTTTAACCTTTTCCCGGTATCCTTCAGCTAGAGCTCGCCCTAAAAAAGTCTCACTCTGTCCCATATGATATGGCCAGGCTGTATCAACATAATTGACACCATGATCGATTGCATAACGAACCTGGCTCATTGCACGTTTCTCATCAATTGTGCCGTCTTCTTTAATGGGAAGGCGCATACACCCAAATCCCAGGACTGAAAGTTCGTCTCCGGTTTCAGGTATTTTTCTGTATAACATATAATTTCTCCTATTGTTTTCTACCTGATTAATGCTGATTTTCTAAACTTTAATAATTTATGCTACATTTATTAAACCAGCATGTGTGTTTTCCTTCTGATTGACTGATCACTCAGGTTTTTGAATGTTACCATTTTTTCGCTAACGAATATTAGCCACAAAAATAATAGTGGAAGAACTACTATTTCGTTGGACTTTTAAAAATTATTTAAATCCCCTCTCAACAAGTACATATTGCAAATACATCTAACAAGTAGATCGAACTAACAGATCTAACAAATAAATCTTTAACTTTTTCTAAATAAATCTTTAACTTTTTCTGCTCAGTTGAGGTTCATCAGGAACTCTTTCACAAAAAAACTTCAGGATATTTCTATAGGCCGTTTTTTCCTAATCTTCTTTTTCACATTCATCTCATATTGACTAATTAGTCATTTACCCTATTATAATTATTTTACGATTTTGAGTTCTTACAACTTTTGGATTTACATGATAAAATAAGATGAAATTATTTCTTTTCAACTTTAGGAAATATGGGGCATCTGATTTTTTAAATAGAGAGTGGGGGATAAAGTATGGGGAAACGAAAAGGTTTTTCAGATGCCCGCATAGAATACTACTTCTTAATATCTAAAACAATGTAGATAATGCTCATTTTTTATGCTTTTAAAATTACTGGAGTAAAAAAATAGTAAAAATACTCATTACACTGAAACAACTTGAACACAATATGAAAAACTTGAACCACTATTTGAAAAAACAAGGTTCTTTAAACCAATAAGTAAAGAAAAACTTCAAAAAACGAGATAATCACGCAGGATTAATTACTAAAAAATATTCATATAGATAATTTTTTTTTCTTTTTTAGTATATATTATTTTTGGTTTTTATTTTTAATATAAAAATCTTTTAAACAAATGCTATATTTGATGTTATAAAGTCAAACTAAATAAAATTCAGATTTTTTCAAAGTATTCAAATTGTAGACTTCGTATCAAGAACATACATACTAATTTTTACGAAAACTAAAACAAGCGGCGTTTTGAGTGCGAAGAAAGAAAAAGCCAATTAAATTCCACCTGTAAGCTTAAAATAATAAATTCTGATATCGAAAAATTTAATGAGAATATTACAAATACTTCTTCTTAACAATTTCAAATTTATAAGATTCTCTAAAATATTCGAAAATGCCACAATTATTTAACTGGCTAAGAGACAAAGCTCACGGAGTATAATTCATGAAAGTATTGATTGTAGACGATGATCCCTTATTTCTAGAATTATCTAAAACTTTCTTGGAGATATTCCACGACATAAATTCCGATACTGTGGAATCTGCAGGAGAGGCTTTAAAGAAGTTAGAGGAAGATTCCTATGATGTGGTGGTTGCGGATTATGATATGCCTTTTATGGACGGCATCACATTTCTGAGGAATATTCGAAATAAGAGAAATGATATCCCATTCATCCTGTTTACAGGAATGGAAGAAAGAGAAATCCTGTATCGTGCAATAGAAAATGGAGCCCATTCTTTTATCCGGAAGACAGGCGACCCTAAAGCTCAGTACTTAGAGTTATCAAAGCGAATAGTGCAAATTACGAACAACCGTGCAACCTGCTAAATGATAAAAAATAAGTAATTTGTTTTATCATTAATATTCATTTTTTTCATCAATAAACCTTAATGGCTTAATGGATTACTTGTAGGATTAACTTATTTCACTACATTGTATCCGGCATTTTTCCACGCAGTCATACTTCCAAGGACATTATATATTTTACGATAACCATGTTTTGTTAATACAGAAGCTGCTATACTGGAACGTCTGGAGGTGCCGCAGTAGACAATCACTGGACAGTCCTTTGGGACTTGATCCAGATTTTCTTCCAAATGACCAACATATATGTGTTTCGCTCCTTCTATATGCCCTCCGGCCCATTCCTTATCACCCCTCACGTCCAGAATTGCTATTTCCTCTCCTTTCTCAAGTTTATCTTTCAAATTATAGACAGATATGAGATTAAAACTGTCTATCGGTAGAGCTTCAATGTACCAGGCGGCAATTCCACCATTCAGGATGCCTTCAATATTGTCATAACCTAACCGGACCAAATATTTAAGAGCAGTATCAAGCTGCCCCGTTTCTTCCAGTACCAGAAGTATGGGTTTGCCATAGGGAAGTATCCAGCCGGCAAAGGAAGGAAGACCTCCGAGCCAGATACTATGGGTGTCCTTAATAAATGCCCCCCCGAAAGAATGGGGCATACGTGTATCAACAACTACAGCTCCGCCCTCCATTTTTGATTTAAACCTTTCAGGGGAAAGTAATTCCGGAACTGGCAAGCATCTCAACAAAGGAGGCCCTTCAAGATTATATTGTTCCATTTTTTCAAAGTAGGGTGGGAATTCGAGCTTCTCTTCAAGCTTGAACTTTACAAACTCTTCCTTAGTCTTCTGTAGAACAGGGTTATTGATCCGCTCCAGTCCGAGAGTACTGTATTCCCGTTTAGAAATGGAACCTCCGCAAGCAGAACCTGCTCCATGTGCCGGACATAGTATTACTTCATCACCCAGAGGGAGTATTTTGTTAAAAATACTATCATAAAGGTTTGAGGCCATCTTTGGAACTTTCTCCGGACCATAAAGATCGGTCCTTCCGACATCTCCTACGAACAGGGCGTCTCCTGTAAAAACCATAACTGGCTCTTTTCCTGTTTCAAGGTCCGTAAGGGTATAGGACATGCTTTCATCAGTATGACCCGGCGTATGTAAAGCGGTCAGTTTAAGTTTGCCAAAAAAGAAGTCCTGACCTTCATCCACAAAATTTCCATATTTAAAATCCAGACCCCTTCCATGATAGATTTCTGCTCCAGTTAGATTTTCCAGTTCCAGAGAGCCTATGATATAATCCTCGTTTCTATGAGTTTCAAAGATAAATTTAATTGTCATTCCCTCTCTTAGGGCGAGGTCAACATAGACCTGACAATCTCTACGAGGATCAATAATTATAGCCTCATCCTCCGAACCAACGAAATAAGAAAGATGGGCCAAACCTTCGGATTTGATGCGTTCAAAAATTATGCAAAACCCCCCAGCAGTATACATCTAAGTTATCAAATGGTTCTGCATACTTTTAATGCTTATTGAAAAGAAGTGCCACATCGGTAAATCGCTAAAAAGAAACTTAAGCTATTCGGGAAAAAAGGCTGCCGGAAATGTAAAAGTTGCTAACGTAAGCATTAAGCTGACTTCAGGGAAGTGTTTCTCTTTTTCTCCAAAAGTGCCCACAATTTCTCGCATTCAGTAGCTGTCAATCCAATCTGTTTGACCAGATAATCCTCCATTTTTTCATTTTTCACTGTATCCCTTATCAGGTTACTTACTGTATCTCTATGGTGCCCTGTTATCCGTTCAATACTTCGTATCCCGTTCTTTTCAAGATAAAGTCGATATATCAGCCTTATTTCATCCCCGGACAAGTGTTTTCTATAAATAGCTGTCCCGACCGTATCCATAAAAAATCTTCCGCAATGCTTACAGTTATATCTCTGGTGCCCGGTCTTGTATTTTCCGCGTCTTATAATAGCTTTTCCGTCTTCCCTGAGATAATATTCACATTTCGGGTTTGGACAAATAATTTCCTGAAGATCGCCAACTGTCATAATTTAATCAATACGTAGTAGATTTAATAATATATTTATTTTACTCAACAATATCCCCTAAATTTTCAGGAAGAGGTTTGTTCTTATACAGTGATTCGACGCTTATTTGCTGAGTTTTAGAAGAAGTCCCATTTTCATTAATTGATGTCAGAGTAACGGTATAGTTCCCCGGAAGCTCATACAAATACATAAAACTCGCATGGTTATTATCAGGAATTCCATCGTCGTCAATATCCCAGCTTCTTGTTAATGAGTTCTGGGAAAGATCGGTAAATTGTATGGCAAGAGGTGCAGTCCCACCAGTGACATTTGTATTGATGTTTGCAGCGGGAAGTATTGGTGGCTGCGGATAAGATACACTTACCAGTGGCTGAGAGTCAGTAATATTAGTTCCGTTTGCGGTGGGCCACGTATATGGAAGATCTGCAATGCCGTCTCCATCCTTATCCTGAGCTGTTTGTGAAAAACCATCTCCCAGAGGGCTTGCCCAGAAATTGCCCCCTATATATGGTCCGCCAACAATGTTTTCTCCTACAGTCTTTGAGAAATTCCATATAGTGTCAGTATTGTTAATATCCGCATTGATTAGGTTATTGGCATAGTTATTGTAAAAATAATTTCTGTGGCTTGCTCTACACATATAAAAACCAGAGACACTATTTGAAGCAGCAATGTTTCCAGAGACATTGTTGCTGGAAGAGGAATCCAGATGAATACCCCGAGTGGTTCGATTAGCCGTATTCCGGGAGATAGTATTGTTATTCGAATGAGAAATCAAAATACCGTAGTTGCTGTTCTCCGAGACAAAATTGCTTAATATCTTACTCGAATTCGAACTTAATAAATAAATTCCTCTATAGTTCCCTGTTGCAATATTAATATTAAGGTTATTGCTGCTTGAATTCCTCAGGTAAAAACCAAAACCTGTATTTGAGATTAACTGATTATATGTTAGATTGTTACCACTTGCGTTCACCAGAACAATTCCATGATTGTTAAAATTTATAATATTGTTTAAGATTGTGTTATTATCAGATCGCAAAAGATCAATGCCATCGTTTATGTTCGATTTTATCCTGTTGTCCGAGATATTGTTATTATTCGAATCACTTATAGATAGCCCTATAGTGTCGTATGAAAGACTGTTATTATTAATATTGCAGTTGCTATTCCTGGCAAGATGGATGCCTGTTACATCGCTATGCTCGCCGGATTTAATTCCGAACCCGCTTATTGTCGTATTATTTGCTTCCGTATAGAACACGTTTGAATCTGCTTTCCTGGACATAATTACCGTATTCTCGGGATCTCCGGACTCTGATTTAATCACCAGATTCGGCATACTTATTACTATATTTTCAGAATAGACTCCAGGTTTTACAATTATTAAATCGCCCGAACCTGTTGCATTATTCACTGCAGTTTGTATTGAATCCCCTGGCTGTACAATAATTTCAGCTGTTCCAGTTCCAGTGCATAATGTGAAAACAAATATAGCCATAAGCAGGCTGGTTAATCTGTTCATTTAAATCCCCGTATAAGCAAATTCTAATTATTTCTAGATTAATCGGAAGAAAACGTTTTTATAATAGAATTTAATTCTTCGAATTAGATAAAAATAGAGACAGGTTACTATTACTTGAAAATACAGCTACAGTCTTAAAAGCATTTATAATATATTTCATAATGACATACTTTATTATATTAATATATTAAAACTGGAGAATAGGACGAAGAAATGAATTTCCATCCTAAATTACCAGTTTCCTTTTAATGAGTTATCAGGTTATTGTATTCACTTTTTTATTCAATTTCTTCATTTAGTTTTGTTTCCATTCCACCTGCAGACAATTGTGTTTCATTAGTTTGTGTATTGCTGGTATTCATTCTACTGATATCGAGCCCGCTTACAGGTGCCGTATCCAGCTTTGATTTGTTGCTTTCTACCAGAGGTAGGAAATCCGTACTCGCATTACCTGAAAAACTGTACATTGCGTCAGCGATGCCGTCACCATCTGCATCAGGTGCAGTTTGTGAAAATCCTGTACCGTCAGGTTTTGCCCACAAGTTACCTCCTAAATATGGCCCACCGACTATGTTAGGACCTGCAGTCTTGTTTGTATTGAAAACATTCCCGACACCGCCCTCTTTAATATCTGCATTATACATGTTATTCAGGTAGTTGTTGAAAACAATATTATTGTTGCTCGTAGAACTTATGAAAATGCCAGAGATGCTGTTAGAAACGAAACTATTTCCTGAAATTTTATTACCTTCGGAAGTACTCAGGTCAATACCCCTACCACTATTAGAAACCTGATTTCCCGAAAGCACATTATCCTTAGAAAAAGAAAGCAAGTACCCATATTCTCTGTTGTCCATAATAATATCGTTTACGAGCGCATTCATGCTGGATTGTATAAGATAAACCCCTCTAACGTTACCGGAAACTGTATTATTATTCAGGGTATTGCTGCTCGAGTTAGTCAGATAGAAACCATAGCCTTCATTCGAGCTTACATCAGTGCCTGTAAAATTGTTGAGACTGGAATTGATCAGGACTACACCATGGCTTGCACTTGAATTAATACTATTACCCGAGAAAGTATTTAAGTCCGAGCGAATCAAATAGGCTCCGTAGTTATTCTTTGAAGCGCTGTTATCAGAAAACATATTGTTGCCTGAGTCCTGCAAACTAACGCCCCGTCCCCCTTCACGAAGATCATTTCCAAGGACTTTACTATTATTTGAGGAAACTAAACCTATGCCAACAGTATTGTTCACCAGCATATTCCCATTTATGGTACAGTCTGTGGAACTGAATACCGAAATCCCTGATAGATTATTGTTCGAAACTTTATTTCCTGAGATATTGCTATTTCCGGAGGATGAGACCCGGATACCGTATTCGTTATCTGAGATATTATTACCACTAAGTTCGCTTTCACCGGATCTTAGCAGGAGAATACCTCTATTATTATTGGCAGCTTTATTATTTATTAAACTGTTATTACTCGAATCCACTAAAGAGAAGCCAAAGAGGAGATTTGAATCTGCTGTATTTCCAGTTAAGCTATTATCAGTAGAACTAACTAAATAGATACCATAGTCTCCATTTGAAATTGCTGAATTGTTTTCCAGACTATTGTTCTTTGAATATTCCAGAACAATTCCATGGTTAGAGTTATTAGTTAATTTATTCCCTGAAAGCTTGTTGTGTTCGGAATTTGTGAAATAAATTCCAAATCTCTGGCTTGAAATATCATTGTTCTGTATAAAGTTATTACTGGATCTCTCGAAATTAATTGCTCTCCTACCATTCGTTATCGTATTATTGAGAATAGAATTATATATGGAATTCTTTAAAAATAATCCAATGGAATCATCATAGAATTTATTGTTCTCTATTGTACAGTTGTTGGACCCGAGAAGATAGACTCCTCCTTTCTCAAGACCCACTCCGGTAATACCAAGCCCCTTAATTGTTACATTATCCGCTTCCACATGGAAAATATCCGTAGCGTTGTTATTTGCAGTAACAAACGTATCTTCAGGATTCCCGGACTCTGACCTGACTACCAGATTGTCCTTCGTAATCACGATGTTCTCCGTATAATTTCCGGGACTTAGTACTATCTCATCTCCCGGACTTGCACTGTTAATTGCTGTTTGTATCGATCCGCCTTGATGAACGGAAATTCGGGCTGCAGTCCCGTTAGTTGATCCTAATACAAGAATAAGGAAGGCAAACGCTAAAGTGATAAATCTTTTTATATAAATCCCCCACATTTAATATAAATTATTATTATAGTTTTTATTAATGGACTTGAATTTAAACATTAAATGATATAAATATATTGGATTAGGAAAATATCAAAATAAAGACATAAAAATATAGACACTCATTTGTCGATGCGAGCTCCCTCAAATTAACTATATAGTTTAGCTTTTTCGGTTGAGTATCAATAAATGAGTACTTGTATCAATTAATAAGTACTTAATATAGAAGGGAAAGTAATAAATTGAAAAAAAGTTTATTAAAAAAGTAGAAATTGGAGTTGATCTCATACCTCATCCAAAGACAGTAGAAGAAATGATAGATTCTGCAGGACCTATTGAGTACGAATTATTACCCAAGCTTATTCGAGTGACTGAGACGGCAGCAATAGCTGCAGCTTACCAGATGGGACGCGGGGATAAAAAATTTGCCGATCAAGTAGCAGTCGCTGCCATGAGGAGGATGCTAAACAAACTTGATATGAAAGGCATAATCAAGATAGGAGAAGGAGAGAGGGATGAAGCTCCCATGCTCTTTATTGGGGAGCAGGTAGGAACAGGAAAGGGTGACCTGGAAGTAGATATCGCAGTCGATCCATTGGAGGGAACAAACCTTTGCGCCGACGGGTGTCACGGTTCTGTTGCAGTGATGGCCATGGCTGAAAGAGGCGGAATTTTTCACGGCCCCGATATATATATGGACAAAATAGTAGTCGGTCCGGATGTGGTACGTTATGAGACAGATCACCCAAACGAAAGGATTGATCTTGACGCTCCTGTTAAGCACAACCTTGAAATTGTTGCAAAAGCCCTGGGAAGGAATATTGAAGAGCTTGTAGTTGTAATTCTTGATAGGCCAAGGCATGCTCAAAAGATAACCGAGATTAGGGAAGCCGGAGCCCGGGTAAGGCTGATCACTGACGGAGATCTTATGCCAGGTGTTTCAACTTCAATTCGCGGATCAGGCATTCATGTGGTTATGGGCTCAGGAGGCTCGGGAGAAGCCGTATTGACAGCCGCCGCTGTTAAGATTCTCGGTGGGAAAATCCTTGCAAGGCTTGTCCTGCCAACAGTTGCAAATGGGAAAAACAGGAAAGAAATAGATGACGAAATCGAGGAAAAGATGCCAAGGCTTGAGAAGATGGGAATTTCCATGGAGAAGTTTAATGATGTTCTTGATACCGATAAACTTGTTCCAGGCAAGGACGTAATTTTCTCGGCTACAGCTGTTACTCCTGGTTATTTCCTGCGTGAAGTAAGCCTCTTCGGCGCCGGAGATGCCAGAGTGCATACCATCTCAATGGGAGCATCCGGAGCTGTAAGGTTCTCAGATAGTATTTATATAAAGGATAAACAGGAGACACCTCTCTACCTGTAAAACCTTTTTATTTATTAACACTCTTTTCTGAAACACGGCCAAATATAACAAATTAGAGCTCGAGTTAAATATGAAGGTGTACTTTGAAAGTTTCGGTTGTTCCGCAAGCCAGGCATCAGCCGAAGTCATGAGAGCTGCTGCAAAGAATTTAGGGCACCAATTGCTGGATCCTCCTTCTGCCGACCAGGCAGAAGTCTATATCTGCAATTCCTGTACAGTTAAATATACAACAGAGCAGAAGATTCTCCATAAAATTCGCACGATGGGCGAAAAAAACGTGGACGTTATTGTTTCCGGCTGCATGCCTGAAGTTCAGTTAGAAGACATTCTTCATGCAAATCCGGAAACCCATATTCTGGGTATAAATTCAGTTTCCCGTCTTGGAGACCTTCTATCCTTAATCGAGCAGAGGAAAACTCAAGATCCGGGAGATCGGCTCGAAATCCATTCTGTTGAACCCACTGGTTTTCTGAATGTTCCGCGTGAACGCTCCAATCCCAATATTCATATCTGCCAGATTTCACAGGGGTGCAACTTCGCTTGCTCCTACTGTATTGTAAAGCATGCAAGAGGCAAACTCCACTCCTTCTCGCCTGATGAAATTCTTAAAGATATCCGTTCTGCAGTTGCCGATGGCTGCAGGGAAATCTGGCTTACTTCCCAGGACGACAGTCAGTACGGTATGGATACGGGCTTCAAACTCCCCGAACTCCTTTGCATGGTCTCGGAAATCCCCGGGGACTTTAAAGTCAGGGTCGGGATGATGAACCCTTTTTCAGTTTTACCGATTCTCGATGACCTTGTAGATGCTTTTGATTCTGATAAAATATTCAAACTGCTTCACCTTCCTATCCAGTCTGCTTCTCACAGCGTACTTAAAAGGATGAACCGCCTGCATAAAATGGAGGATGTGGACATTATCATTACCAAATTCCGTTCCCGTTTCTCTGACCTTTCCCTATTTACCGATATAATCGTTGGCTTTTGCGGAGAGACTGAAGAAGATTTCAGAGAAACTGTCGAATGGATAAAAAAGTACCGCCCTGAAAAGGTAAATATTTCCCGTTATTCTCCTCGGCCACACACGAAAGCCTCTTCCTTCCGTAACCTTGATTCCCGACTTCCGGTGCAGCGTTCTCATGAGCTGCATAGGGTTTGCGAAGTGATAAAACTCGACTCAAAAGAGGAAATGATCGGCTGGAAAGGCAGAGCCTTCGTATCGAAATACACG
>JAUPKV010000126.1 GCA_030837265.1 Methanobacteriota archaeon | reverse complement strand
AATCTGTCAGTTTTTGCTCAAGTAGAATAACAGGTTCATATACATGGGAAAGGATGAAACCATCCATGCAGACCATTCCTGGCAGCATGACCTCAGGGTCTTCAGCAATCTTGTAAAGTTGAGGTAAAGTATCAGATGCTTCCTGAACATCCTCTACATAGAGCTGAATCCAGCCAGTATCTCTTTGCGCAATTGAGTCCTGGTGGTCGTTCCATATATTGATTGGAGCGCTCACTGCCCTGTTTGCTATTGTCATTACAATCGGAAATCTCATACCTGAAGCATTAAAAAGTGCCTCATGCATGAGTAAGAGTCCCTGTGATGTAGTGGCTGAATAGGTTCTTGCACCTACTGCCGATGCTCCGATAAGCGCAGAGATCGCCGAGAACTCAGACTCGACATTGATATACTCGCAGCAAGGAATCTCTCCATCTGCTACGAACTTGGACAGATTTTCAACAATATGGGTTTGGGGAGTAATCGGATACGCAGAAATAACATTCGGGCGGCAGACTTTTGCGGAGTGTGCTACAGCATAAGATCCTTCCACTATTGCCATTTTTTGCTTCTCAGCAGGATTGATCATTATTTATCCTCCAGAACCATTTTAATTGCATTTGTAGGGCACTCGTTTGCACATACGCCACAACCCTTGCAGTAATCATAATTATGCTCGAAAAAATTGTCTTCCCTTGGCTCGATAGCCATATCAGGGCAAACAAGCGCACAGTTTCCGCACTTGGTGCAATTTTCATACATAAATACAGGGAAGAAAATTCTCCAACCTCCTGTTTTTATGTTCAGGGTTGAACCTGGTTTACAAGCACCACTGAGTGCCATTTTTAGACTTTTTTTATCCTGACTCATTTGTAAGATTTCTGGAAGCATAACGAAATCTTGATCTATTTCAGTAACTATGCTTCTTCCCCCCTTATGAGTTTGTAAGCTTTCTGGACTGCCTGTCCGTTCATTTCTCCAATTCTTCCAGGAAAACGAGCCTTTATTGCCTGCTGGATAGAATCCACCTTAATTTCTCCGGTTGCACCCGCAAAAGCTCCAAGTAATACAGTATTCACAATTGGAACACCCATAATGTCCATTGCTATTTTTGTGGCATCTACGGTAATAAGCTTGGCCTTCGTATTAAGTTTCAGGGTTTCAGATTTTTCCTTTGTATTGACGATAATTATACCATCATCTTTTATTCCACTTGCAACATTAACGGTTTCCAGTAGAGTTGCGTCCTGCACAATAACATAATCCGGAGTATAGATTTGACTTCGTAGTCTTATTGGGTTATTACTTATCCTGGTAAATGCCTGTACAGGTGCGCCTCTGCGTTCTACACCAAACGAAGGAAAGGCCTGACTGAACTTTCCATCTTCAAACGATGCAATAGAAAGCATCTCAGCGGCAGTAACAGATCCCTGACCCCCCCTACCATGTATTCTAATTTCCTTCATACAAATCCCCCTTTTTAAATGCTGTAACCAACTTGAGGATCGAATTTAGCCCAATCCTTTGAGTTTGATATTTTACATTTTTTACTGTGTTTTGTTATATACACTCTCAAAATGATTTAGAAGCTTACAGCTATCTCAATACTGTAAGAATTTGCTGCCTCTTTTGCAGAGTCAGTTTGTCTTCCTCTTTTGATGGATACAAGTAGTGCCGTCGATGTGATATGTAAGCAGAAGATTAAAAAGAATGAAGATTTTACGAAGACTTATCCAGCACTTATAATAATGCATTTTTCCATTTTTTATCCCCCTTTTCTTAATATCCTACTTAGGAAAACTTCTCTCCAATATTCTAACTAAAAAGTAAGAAAACAATCGATGTTATCTTAATATGTCAGAAGAACAAACTATTTAGTTAATGCTTGGTAGATTAATCCCTTTTTAAGTTAGAACTCCCCATACTAGTATCGTGAAAATCCAATTATATAATATATTATTTTAATGATTTCCGTCCCATGATATTGTTTTGACATTAAATCGATGATCTACAATTAAGTTTTTCATGACACCTTTTAAAAATTACTAAATTAAGTCAAAGACACTTAAATAAAATTAAAACCCCCGAATCTGATCTATGAAGGTAAACTTTTTCAAGAAATTACGGTATGTAGCTACTCTACTTACCTTTTATCTTGCTTTATAGTAAGAAAAGAACATAACAGATATTAAATAAATTATTTAAATATTAAAACTAAATTCTAATTTATTTTAATGACTGAAATTATAACGTCATTATAATGACATCAGATCTCAGGTTCTTTCAAAATTTTCTATATTTAAGATCTTTTTGAAATTTTTATGATTTTTTTTGAAAATCTGATAAGAGTACAAAGGGTAAACCCAATTTTTGCTAAATGAGCCGCAAATAGATCTCAAAGAGCTGAACTATTCCGGTAAACTAATAAAATCGAATAAATCACTCTTAGAGTTATTCAGAGTGTTTTATCCATTGAAGATTTGAAACAAGTTTGGTGTTTAGGGTGAATAAAGAGCAGATAAAGTAAAGTCCGGTGAAGCAAAAATCTCTGTTTAGAACCTATCTAAAAAAGAGTCACAATTTCGATGCAGAACTCTTAAAACTCCCTCCACGCCCGCATGCTGCGAAGCAGCAAATATCGGGCGGTCACTGACAAAAAAGTATAAACGACAGTGGAATATAGTGTCTTATCCAGAAATAATTTCAATTTCTAAGGTTTTATCACCATTATGTCAAGTACAAATGATTAACCGTGTACTGCAAACTTCGAATTGGTTTAATTGTTTTATCCATCATATGGAACAATGAGAAGATATCAATTTCCTCAACTTTGATTCCTTTGGGTCACTGCAATTGTATCAAAGATTAAATGTTAAAAAATTCTTAAATATTTGAAATCTTCTTGGATATCAGCTAGTTTTTCAGTTTTAGAAACTGGAATGATGGGAATTCTCTTTTCTATATTCCTTTTCATTATGAAAAAGCCGCACTACGTGCGGGACAGGCTCCGTTAAGGAAGCTAATGATGTTGCTCCGGTTCCTATTACATAGGCTAAAGAAAAATAGCTGTATGGATAAAGTTCTTTAGGCTGCATGGACGATGGCATAAAAATAAAAATAGAGTTATTGTTCCAGAGAATCAACCCTCATTCGAGCATAAAGACCGAAAAGGACCGCGTACTCATAGGTGTGACTTTATCTTCTGTCACTAATTTAATGACGAGAGAATTTGAGATATACAAGTGCTAGCGCCGCAATAGCAGTTACTAAGCTGAAAGCTGGCATTGATGCAGTTTTGGATGTGGGTGAAGGCTCCGTTTCTGAATCTTTTTGCTCCTTAGGAGTGGGAGCTTCGCCTTTGTAATGCTCGTTAGAGATGTAAGGATAAGCTACAGTGAAACCACTGTTAACGAGAGGCTTAGGGTTGCCATGAGCAAGAATCGTATAATATTTATCTAAAGGTAAAGACCCATCTGCCCATCTTTCAGTAGGCTT
>JAUPKV010000125.1 GCA_030837265.1 Methanobacteriota archaeon | reverse complement strand
TAGTATATTATATTATATATAGAATTTCTTAAAGAAACCTGCGATAAGAAAACATTCTTTTGGAATTGTTGTTAGTATATGAATCTATCCTAAAAGGGTTACAACTTCAATGCAGCACACTAACAACTTCCTCAACGCCCGAATGCTCACTTGTGAGCAGGTATCGGGCGGCCACTGGTTAAAAAAGGAAAAGCGGCAGAATAATTTGATGTTTGAATGTCAGTACTTATCGGAAGCAGCACCCACCATATACCATATACCATTTCCCGCCTGCAAGCCCTCTGCCTCCTGCACTATTAAATTCAGCTATTTCTAGCTTCCAGCGGTTTATCCTCCATTTAGATTGCAGTAAATGGATGAACTAATCCCACTTTTAAAAACCATTCTGAGAATAAACCGGCTTTATATAGCGCAAGTTTTCCGGTGTTGAACCTAAGAAAAATATTTATGCACATAATTACTTTAATATTTTTTAAACTGTTTGATTTGCAGTTAAGTCTTGATTACAGAATGAAGCGTAATTCATTCCAAAGTAATGATTCTTTCCAAAATTAACGTCCTGATTTTCCGGAGGTAGGTTGTACGGTTGGGAAACAAAATAAAAATATTATGTCTTTCATTGGGGATTCTGATGCCTACATCCCTTATTCCGTAATCGGAATTTTCATTGTCCTTGCCGCAACCTTTACTTCAGTTTACCTCCTGAAAATGGATAGCGAAGTGGCCGAAACAATTTACACGACAGAGAAAATTGACCCGAGGCAGACAGCTATCAATGTCGCAGCATCCGATCTTGCTCGCTGCCTTAACTATGCAGGAATGGGAGCCCTCGAATGGCAGGGAGAAAATCCCGTAATCATACCCGAAAATAGTCCGGTTGAGAGGGTTTCTGATGACGGTTTTATGGCTATCCCTAAAAACCAGAATTTGGAAAATGGGGACACACTTCAAGTTTCTATAAACCTGCCGTCCGATATTTGGGGAAAAATCGAGTCCATCTGGAAAAACAAGGACATCAAACTAATTGTCAAAGACTCCAAAGGACAGGAAATCAAAAATCAGAACTATGGTCAGGCGACCAGCTTTTTTCAACAGGTTTCTTTTGATGAAGATATAATAATCCCGGATACTGCAGCTCCAGGTTATTCTTCAATTGAACTTTTCTACGGAGATGAACTAAAAGCCTCAGACTGGTTCATCATCGGAGTAAGCCCTATAAAAGAGATTACAGCAGACTCGTTTAACAAACTGCTTTCGGTAAACTACCAGGGAAATACTCACACCTTTATGGAATATGCCATCAACGTAGAACCTGACATAAAACCTGAACAAATAAAAATAAAAAAAGTACAAGGAACCCTGCAGCGAGAAATTAACCCAACTGACAAAAATTACACTATTTACTATGTCTTTGAGATTCCTGTTCTGAATTATACTATTGTAGACCTGGAATCCGGAGAAAAATTCAACCGCAGCATTAAAGTATCCACCCTGATTACGTCCAGGGAACCTCTGCTTGAAGATCTTGTCCGGGAATACGAAGCCGCTCTTGGGAATTCATCGGGCCTGGATTCGACATCCAACCTCGTACTGGGAGCGACAAACCTAAGAACGTTTATATATGGTCCCTGGCAGCGTTATGCACACGGCCCCTTGAATATCCTGACCAATCCTGCCCTTTCAAGCTCTGTTAATGGGGCAACACTTTATACCCAGAAAAAAGTTTTTGATTCGGTTGATCCTCTCGCTCTTACATACACTTCCTACTATAACGGAAAAGTCCTTTATGGAGACATTTTCGATTCCGGCAGCAAAAAAACAGATTCAGGATCTGCAAGTTCTGACCCTGGTTCTTCCGGCAATGCCAGCAATGCCGGCAATGAAAGCTCAGGAAATTCTTATGAAAAGGATAAGAGTGTAAACCTTACTACCACTTACAATTTTCTTGCAGAAAACAAGTCATTTTCCCTAAACGTAGAAAAAGGCATCGGAGAATCTCTTGAAGAAACAAATACCTCTATTAAAGAGCTTTCGGACTCTTCCAAAATAACTGTCTCTGCATCGGATTACACAGACGGAGTGCTGGACGGCTGGGTTTTCAATGATCATGCATGGACAAAAGAAAATCCTGATCTTATTCATGACGTCACTAACAGCGTTTACACAGCATCGGTTCAGGGACAAGTCCTGAGAGATGATCCTGATATTTTTCCAAAATCGCTCGACTCACGGATAACTCCAAATTTCGGAAGCAGTTCAGTCTCCTTCGGCGGGCACGACGTCAATTGGAATTCAAATTACTTCCCATCCGGAACGCATACAGGATCTCTTGTGCCGTCTTATTCCTGGAGCGACTCCATTACAAACTCTTATTCCGCGTCTTTAGACCCTTCAATAAACCCCCCAAGGGGAGACGTAGCCAGCTGGTCTGTAAAAGGAGCCTCGGTTAGCCTGCTCTCAACTGAGATAAGCGATGTGAAGATTGAGCCGCATCTCACTCACACCAGTAACGACAGCCTTCCGGTTGAGAACAGAACCGATGGATACCTGAACCGGGAAGACCACGTTTTTGACTGGAGAATCGAGTACGATATATCCTATATAATAGAAACCAGATGGAAAATAGACTACGATTATGATTATACCTACCAGTGGAGGACCAGGGAGAGGAAGGCGGATGGAAACTATACGACCGTAACTCATCAAGGTACCTCAAGCGGCTCAAACTCCGAAACCATAAGCGAGACCGATTCCGAATCTTTATCTCCCACCGAAACCGAATCCGAGAACCTGACAATAATATACCACAAGCGTCCTCCGGCAGGCGGCTATACAGGTTTATCGACCTATACCGATCCCATCGAACGCGAATATAAACAAACAAATTTCTCCCTGGGCGGGACAGAGAGATTTGACCCATGCTGTTCCGATGCTGCCGACAAATACAGGGAGGATTATGTAAATGTCGGGACAATCGCGAGCAATTTCCTGTTTTACCCTGACAAAATGAATCTGCCCCAGCATTCAGTCAATTGCGATGTCCCTCCATGGCTGCATAAGGTAATGGCAGAATACGTACTGGAAATGCTTGATTCCATTAAAAAAGATAATCCGGCCTTCAATTATTCCCTTGTTGATTCCCCAGGCAAGAACCCAACAGATCTGCAGGTCGAAGCTGCCAGAAAACTTGTTCTCGAACTGGAAACTAACCGGGAAACC
>JAUPKV010000124.1 GCA_030837265.1 Methanobacteriota archaeon | reverse complement strand
TTTTGAAAGCATAGGAGTATCCGATATTTGGCTCGGGAATATTCTACAGTTTAATCTCCTAAATAGACTGATTATAATCTTTGATGTAGATGCCAGATCCAAGCCACCAATTATCGTCAACCTTCCGGACATAGCTCATCTTCGGTTCAAGTGTCATATTGTGGGCAGGGTTGTAATAATGGTAGAAGACAAAACCTCCACCCTGTTGCGCCAGGAAAATTTCAACGCGGGTGTAGTTCACACCATATGGATCCTGTAACCCGGAAAGATTCTTACCGATCATCTGGGGCTGATAGGGTAATGCCAGGGTCTTTCCGGAATTATCGAAGGCATAGATATAAAAATTGCCGCGGGAAAAAGTTCCGTTCTTATTGTTGAATTCAGTAATTGCGGCACCCTTTCCTTGTTTACGGGCATACTCAACCGCCTCTCCGACAAAGGATTTCAGTTCTTCTCTTACCTGGGGATTTGACCCTGCCTTCACGATTGGCGATTCCTCTGTCGGATCGTAGATACCTGCCCCAATTATCCAGTCCTGGTCCACCAACATCACATAACTGAGTTTTTGTTTGACTGTGAAATTTTCGGCAGGATTCTCGTAGGAATATCGGACGAAGCCTCCTCCGGACTGTGCGGTAGTCACCAGGTTCTGAATATATGCAGTGCCGTTTGCGTCCTTTACATTCCAGCGGTTAGTCCCGAGAATAGTAGGCTGAAATGGGAGAGCCAGAGTTGTACCTTTTAGATCGTATGCGAATATATAGAGTTCACCGCTGACGAATTGACCTGTCCTGTTATTGAACTCACGAAGAGCAGCTTCTCTTCCGTATGTATGTTCATATTCGAAAGCTTTTTCAACGAATGCTACGAGCCTTTCAGGGGATACGGAGCTATTATTCGATTCTGGGTTTGAGGGTGTTATGGGTGAAGCTGCAGTTACCGATTGATTCGAAGCACGCCTGTAATTTCCACTACACGCAATGTAGGATTTTCCGTCGCTACCCCGGATTAAACGATAGTAAGTGGTCTTATAATACAGATTTGTCTGGACCGGATGCATATAAACATAATCTACCCATCCGGTCCCGTTCCTCAGTGCTCCTGCATATATCTCGTCATGGAACGGTTTACCGGTTACATCTGTTTTGCCCTTGGAACTCATGCCGACGGACAGAGAATTATCGGCATGAGCGACAACCGTCAAATTCAAATCGTACACAAAGGCATAGAGAGCTGGATCCTTCGGGTCTTTATAGGGTGCTTCGCCTGCGTTAATGCGCCGGAACGTATCAGTGGCATTCTTCTCTATTGCTGCTACGGATGAGTTTACAAGTTCCATTACAGCGTTGTCAGTGAAGGTCTGCCGGGTGTATCCGACACCGAGATTCCTGTAAATTATTTTCTCATAATCGCTCACTCCATGTGGGTCCTTCTGGTTTCTCACGTTCGCCAGAGCGTTCCGGAAGGCGTTGACCAGTGTATCCGGGACATCCTTGCTGAAGACATAGTAAAAGTCGTTTTCGCTTAGAGTATACACGATTTCATATGCATTGGGGTCCGCTGAAGTCTGTAGGATCCGTTGACGCCCGGCGAGATCTCCCGTTGCCCACAGATCAATCTGTTCCTTTTCCAGCATCTGAAGAAGGTCATCAGGGGTTTTGTCATTTACGATCTGCGAGGGGTTTACCCCCTGGCTGAGAAGTAGATTGTTTTCGATGGAAGCCCGTACCGTACCGATTCGATAACTATTGAGTTCCTTTGGAGAGGATATCGTAATATGTCTGTTCACAGGCGCATATAGCACGAAGCTGGCCTTGGTGAAGGGTCCGGCCCATTTGTAGAGTTGCTCACGTTCAGGGGTGCGGACAATGGAAAAAAGCACTGTACTGGTATTGTTCTGCGCTGTCTTGAACCCTTCCGAGAGAGGGACAATCCGAACATCTGACCGTGAGCGGTTCACACCGATATTTTTAAAGACCGCTTCTAGCAGCTCGACCGAAAGCCCGGTAACATTCCCGTTTTCCAGGTAATTGAAGGGAGCCCATTCTTCTGTCAGGTAATTGAGCTGGGCAAGCCCGATCGATGGAATGTATCGTCCGTATATCCGTTCATACGTGCTGATACCAGCAGAATCTTTCTCCCGTTTGACTGAATCAAGTGCCTGCTGGAAGGACTGGACGACGGAATCGGGGACATCTTTACTGAATGCATAATAAGCATCTTGAGTCTGTAATTGGTACACGACCGCATAGGCGTAATAGTTCCCGGTCTCCTGTTTGGCGAAGTACCTGCCTGCAGCTTCAGTGCATGCCCAGAGGTCGATCTCACCTCTATCGAGTCTGCTGATAAGTGCAGATGCGTTGGTTTCAGGCACAAGCTGGCTCGGATTTACCCCGAGACCGATTAGTTGCTGGACTGCAATATCGTCAGTGATTACCCCTATCCGATATCCTTTAAGATCTTCAGGGCTGTTAATTGTGATCCCTTTGTCTCGTTTGGCAAAAAGGACTTTTCTATTCGTATAAATAGGTCCGGCCCATTTAAAGGATTTCTCCCTTTCGGGAGACCTTACCGTGCTGAAGAGCACTGTATTATTCCGGGTGAGAGCAGCCTGGTATCCCTCCTTCCAGGGCACGAGGTGTACTTCTTCCCGGGTGACCTTTTTCCCCATAGTCTCGGTGACGGCTTCGAGGAGATCAACTGAAATGCCCTGTAGCGTACCGTTTTCGACGTAGTTGTAAGGTGGTAATTGTTCAGTGTAGAATGTCAGGTCTGCAAATGTGGCTGAACGCTCAGAAATGCATCCGTTGGCCAGGAATAGTGCTCCAAAAAGCACAAAAATAAAAGCAAGGTATTTGTACCGTAGAGATGGCAACATGAGAAAAATAGGTTTTAACTATATAAATAAATATTGAGCGTTTCTCTCCGATTTGTTCAAATAAAGAAGATTAGACTGAAATAAGTGATGGTGTGAATACACCATTAACTGAATATTAATTTTTCACCCCGCATACTGGCACTTTTCTCCTTTTCCCACCGGTAAGTTCCGTCTTCTCCAGTGACTTTCCAGATGTCGTAGTCCCAGTATTTTCTGTCCCCTTGATCATTGAGTATTGTCCATCCGCTAATTCCATAATACGTGTCCGTAAGGGTATCCATTGCTATTTTTATACTTTTGTCATTGTCAGGAACGGCATCCAGGTGAACGAATGTAGCTATCCAGAGAGCGTCATATGATGTCAATGCATAAGACTCAGGAATTCTTCCAAGACGTTTTTCGATTTTTGGTCCAGTCACCTGATATAAGTCGTTTTCTCCCACATATCCGTATATCGGCGCCGTAACATTGGCGGCCACGGCAAAACTGGCTGCACTCTTATCGTTGATCAACTCCCTGTTCAGGGCAATACCGTCATTTCCATACCATTTGACCTCTGACAGAGCAGGGTAGTTCCGAGCTAAAGCAAAGATTTCCGTTGCTTCAACATAGGAGCAAAGCAGCACAGCTACTGATCCCTTAGCATGTTCTGAAGTGGCTGCTATTACTTTTTTATTGAGTACCTCTACTTCTGCGGAAAGGTTTTTATTTGTGGTTTCGTATGAAACTCCCTCAAGCACTGTGCCGTTAATAGCCTTATAATTCTTTTCAACCTCAGATGCTAGCCCCTTTCCCCACACGTCGTTCCTGTACATGGGAATCACTGTATTGATCCCTTCGTCTCTCATCAATCTTGCTAGTACCAGTCCCTGTTTAGAATCATCAGGTACAAGCCTATACAGATTGTCGTCAGGGATCGCTAAAGCTGAGGCTGTTGATGCAGTACTCAGCAGGACGATGCCGTGCTGGTTTGCATAATCCAGAACAGCTGCTGCCTCAGTGCTTCCCTGCGGACCGACAACTATCTTTAACCCCATTTTGTCAAGTTCCTTGAGCTGTTCAAGAGCAGTTTCAGGATTACTTTTAGTATCCCTTAAAATTAATTTCACGTTCTTTCCGGAACCAAGTCCTGAATAATAGCCGTTGATATCCTCAGCCGATACCTCAAGTGCTACCCTGCTTGCTTCTCCAATAGAGGCAACGCTTCCCGTAAGAGGTAAAAGAGCCCCTATAGTTAGGTTTTCTGATTCACTTGTAACTATTTTGTTCGATTCGATACAACCCGACAAGAGAATGGTTATAAGAAGTATCCCTATTAAAGCCCATGTTGTTTTTTTCATTAACATCATAATAATTTTAATTATCATATCTATACTTATATATTTCTATTGTTTTCCTCTTATAATTTAAGTCTCTATTCGGGATTTCTTAAAAATTTATAAGAACTAAGATAAACTCTAGTAGAAACTTTTATTTAACTGAGAATTTTTAGATACATAGAATTATAATTATATTTTTTATACAAAGAATTAAATAAAAAAGTATATATTGTTCTTGCGAATAATAGAGAAAATCAAGCCTATGAAAGTGTTCATTTCTGAAAAAAGTTAACAATTACATGTAATTTTTTTATCAGACGTTTCTAAGGCTTGTAAACGGGGGGAAATTTTATTAATTCAATTGGAAACGTATTCAGAGTCACTACCTGGGGCGAATCGCATGGACCGGCTATCGGCTGTGTTATAGATGGCTGTCCTGCCGGATTAAAACTAACTAAAAACGATATTGCAATTGAGCTTTCCAAAGATATTCCGGATAGCAAATTAGGTACTGCGCGCAAAGAATTGAACGAGTTCGAGATTCTTTCCGGAGTCCATGACAATAGAACCCTTGGCACTCCGATTTGTATTGTTGTTTATAACAAGGCACAAAAAAGTACTGATTATCACGGATTAAAATGTTATCGTCCGGGTCATGCAGAGTATAGTTATCAAAAAAGGTTTGGGATTTTTGATCCGTGCGGTGGCGGACGTGCTTCCGGACGGGAATGTATTGCCCGACTCTGTGCCGGGGCAATTGCTAAAAAATTATTATCCAGCTTTCAGATTAAATTTGAGTCGAAAATCGAAGAATTGGCTGGCCTGCCTTATTGTGAGGATACTATTGAAAAAGCCTTTCAAATAGGCGAAGCCGGGGACTCAACGGGTGGAATTATTTCATTAACGATAAAAAATGTTCCTGCCGGAGTGGGAAGTCCCGTTTTTGGAAGATTAAATTCCCTTATTATCTATGCCATCAGCACCATTGGCGGTATTAAAGGTATTGAAAGTGGTTTGGGCTTCAAAGCGGCTGTCGTATTGGGTAGTGAGAACAATGATCCATTCGGCAAAGTAGATGGAACAGTTGTGCCGTTATCAAACCATTCCGGAGGTACCTTAGGCGGCATAAGTACAGGACAGGACCTTACCTTTCGTTTCGCTGTAAAACCCACTCCTTCAATTAAATTGACTCAAAAATCAGTTAACTATGATACTTGTACAGAAGAACTGATAAACACTACTGGACGCTTTGATAAGAATTTCACACCAAGAGTAGCCCCAATTGCAGAGGCAATGGCTGCTATGGTTTTAGTGGATCAATTTATTTTGACCGGGCTCCTGCATCCTACGCAGTTTAGCATGAGCGACTCAGCTAAAAAACGCACACTGGCCGAACTTGAAAATTATCATCCGATTAGATCTGCTTATAGTGATTCGGTCAATAAGCGTACACAAAGAGATATCGAAAACTATCACCCGATTCGAGTTTCCTGGGGTGATTCCAATTAAACGAATATCACCTGTATGGGTGATTGTTCTTGCTGGAATTCTTATTGCATTAGGTATTAATTTTGGAGATTTCGATTTCTTTGCTAAAACAGCAACTTACGGCAATTTTGACGTTCCCGGTACTCAGAGCTGGGTCATGAAGCTGTTTCCCGGTACCGGAGATTATGCATCAGAAATTGTATACGGCATCTATAATCGAGTTCCACTTATAGCGGTTGGAATTCTTTTTCTGGTGACCTCTATACTTGCGCTATACCTGGCGAGAATCCAGCAGAGTTATCGCTCTTTAGTACAATGGTCTTCCTTCGCGATCGCCCGGCTCGGAGTATTTCGTGTCTCCGGTATATGCCCGATTGGCCGCACAACTCTGGGGGTTTTTCCTTTTTTAAATTGCATGGCCTGTGAGATGGCAACCGGTGCCTGTCCGATTGGGACCTTGCAGTGGAGCTTGATACAGTGGCGTTTCCCTTTTTATGTAATCGGTTTGCTGCTTATGAGCGGAATGATTTTCGGACGTGCTATCTGCGGGTGGTTATGCCCTTTCGGGTTTCTTGCAGACATCTTTAATTTGATTTCACTAAAAAGAATCAAATTAAGTAAATCTATTGTCAATTTAAAATACGGAGTTTTAGCAAGTTTAATCTTAGCTCCCCTTACAGGTGTAGCAGTCTTCTGCATATTTTGCGAAAGCGGTACTTTCTTCGGGTTACTTCCTTATTATGCAACAACTGGAAAAGTCGGAGTGCTGCAGATTTTAACAACCTCCTGGTGGGGCTCAGTCTTCGGCTGGCATATTTTAATGGGACTGATTTTTATTGTGCTCACAGTATTGATTAGTGGACGCTGGTTTTGTAGAGTTTTATGCCCCCTCGGGGCTATCTATGGCTTGTTTAATTCAGTCTCGCTTATTCAGGTAACGCATGATGATTCTGCCTGTAACAATTGTAACCGCTGTCAGAAACAATGCCCCATGTCGCTTAATCTGAGTGATGGCCGGCATGAAACTATAAGCAGCTGTATTCGCTGCGGTCATTGCACGAAACTTTGTAATGCCCGAAAATTCACCTTGAATATTCCAGGAAGGACTCAGGAAAAGAAAGAGGAAAACAATAATCAATTTAACAGCTCGAAGGTTCACCTTGAAGTTTCTACAAGAAAGGAATGAAAGTGGGAATAATATAAGCATATTGTAGGAGTGGTAGTATATGCAACGTAAACTTATAGAAATGTTGATTAATTTTAAAAAAATAAACCCCAGTAAGATGGCACAATACGCCAGAGATAAGACTGACTTTTATCAAAAATTTTATGAAAATTATGATGTAAATGATTTTAAAAGCCTTCCGCTTTTAACAAAAAATCATCTGATAGGATTGGATCCATTTTCATTGTTGAGCAAGGACTATGTCGATGAAGTCTCTTTTTATGGTGAAACCTCCGGCAGCAGTGGTTCACCTACCCCATGTTTTTTTACAGCAAGAGACTTTAAAAACCTCATCGGATTATGTGCTCTCACGCCCTACACTCCCTTAATTGAGCAAACTCTCCGGGAAAATAGGGTTACCGTGAATGGGCTGACTTTTGGCTATACGATCGCAGGCTTTTCGTTTTCTCAAATACTGCTCCGATGTCGTGCTATGGTGGCACAGGTGGGAAGCAGGTCAACAATTGCAACTCCCGAAAGAAACGCCAGGACCATTGCCAAACTAAAACCCAGTATTATTGCTGCTACTCCTCTTGATTTAATGGTATGGCTGGAAATTATCCGAAACGATTTGCCCGAAACCTATCCGGAAGTGCTGCGCAACCTGAAAATCCTGTTCTCCACGGCCGAGCCCTGTGCGAACACCAGAAAGCAGCAGATAGAAAAGCACTTCGGAATCGTACATATTAACACCTACGCCACGGTAGACGGCTTTGTCACGATTCCCTGCCCCTGCGGCGAAAAACATATCATTGACGGCCTATACGAGATCGAACTCTATGACCACAACCTCAAATCGTCAGGCTTTTACGGTACTGGCCGACTCTGCTTTACCAATTTGATGCGTAAAACATCTCCCCTGGTAAAGTACCTAATCGATGATTATGTCACCATCACTCCTTCAACCTGTCCGCACGGGTTTAAAACCTCCGTTGCTCCCAAAGGCCGTTACGAATTAACAGTGGACCTTAATAACACAACCTGGGGCTCTCTTGATTTTGAAGAACTTATTTACAAATTCGGCTTACCCATGGATTACCGGATTCACATTCATGACGACCAGATCCTGGTCGAAGTCGAGGAATACCCGAGCTGTCCCGGTTATGAGAGCAGCTCTCTGAAAACCGAATTATCTGCATTAACCGGCTTGCCTGTCGAAGTTAAATTATTAGAACTCGGTGATTTGACTTCCATCCGCAAAGTCAGGGAAAACAAATCTATCATAAAAGTACTGGATTTAAGAAAAACTAGCCGGCAAATCCTTCCACAAGTTTTATAGAACTTTGTCCCTGAGTTCGTAAATTTAGTTCGAATTAAATTGAATATTTATACAGAGCAAAAATATAATAATTTATACAATAATTATCTCTGGGAAATAAATTATCGATTATTTGAAAATGGGGGTGGAATACATGGAGTGTGACTATTTAAACAGGGGACCCAGATATCTAATGATCTGCACAGTTGGCCCAAGACCATTTGCACCAACTCAAGGAAATTTATCAGGTCTCTGTAAAGGCGATTACATGCAATGTCCCAACTATAAGCAATGGGGCTGAGACAAAGATAAACTCAAACTTTCATATTTTCTTTTTAGTCATGTCGCCAAATCATTGCCCAAGATATTCAAGAATATCAACAAGATAGTTTAGAGTAGCTTCTTGATTTTTGTCTTTGTCAGCTTCAGGAGAAAACAATAACGTCAGCTAATCCCGTTTTAGTTAACACGATCTTAATTTAACCTTACTTTTTTTGATTTCGTCTTCTATATATGAACACATTACACAAAACATGAAAAATATGTTACATACTTAATACATATATCTAAACTATCACGCAATAGTTCACCATGAATACCATACCATCC
>JAUPKV010000015.1 GCA_030837265.1 Methanobacteriota archaeon | reverse complement strand
CGTGTGCTCTTCCGATCTTGCTGAATATCGTTTCATATGTTCACCCCAATTATCTGTTGTAATTACATTATTGTGTTATCATTGCATACAACACAATAGTCTAGTTATTGTGTTGGTTTGGTATATATATCTTGCTATTGTAACACAATTGTCATGGCAATAACACGTAGAAAAGTAACCGTGAACGCAACGGTATCTCCTATACTGGCGAAAAAACTAGATGAAGGAGTGGAATCGGAGAAATATTCAAGTCAAAGCGATGCGGTTTCAATTGCTTTAGCTGAACACTTTGTTCGCGAGGAACAACGAGAGAAAGAAAAAAAGATGTATGAACTGTACTCCGTTCTGATCCAGTACAAAGAAGGTAGGAAGCTCCTGGATGAAGTTCCGAGGACTCCCAAAGAAAGAGCTGAAGCACTTACAAAGGCAGGAATAGCTCACGTTGAAGCCGGAGAGTATGAGGAAGCAAAGAAATGTTTTGCAAAGGCAAAAGAATTGGGAAATGAGCAACCCTTAGAACAAAAGAAAAATCAGAGAGAAAAAGAAGAGGAATATATGGGAGAAGGCTTTATTGAGTAATAAGTAATTAAATCCTCTTTAACCCCTTATCTTGTCTTTTCTCCATGTACATCATGATTATAGCACATACAGAGAATACAATAAGCGTTTTTCCCGATAAATAATCTCCATCACCAATATAGCTCGAAATAATGTGGATAGAAATAATATAAAGAATAATTATACGGATGAATATCAGTATAATTTCAAATCTCATTTTCCAAGTTAATTTTAGTTTATCCTCTGATGTCACTTTTATACCTTCTTCATAATTTTGTGCAAGGGCCGGGATTCGAACCAACATATTCCCTTAACCCTTAACTAAAAAGACACCAGGAATTCAACAGTGTAAAAACAATTAAATAGTTTTAACACATTATAATGTTATAGAGCATGACGTAGCTGAAGCGTCAAGCCTTCTCACATAGGGTAGGGTCGTTTCATCCCTGCCCCTCCTCAAATTCTGTTTTTTGACTTATTTTAGAAGAAATTAGGGTTTGCTAAGGGAACTTTGCATTACATGAAGCAGAATGCAAAGTCATATTAACCGTTTACTCTTAATACTCATGTTTTGGAAGGGTGAAAGCTTGGGCTGGATGATAGGAAGCTCGGAAGTGGCTGCAGATGACTGTGATTTCTACGCCAGCTTGCGGAGCACTCGGAAGAGCATTAATTAGCCCTTATACACATGCTCTTTCCAATTTTGCAATAACATCTAGGTAATTTTGTATTTTTTTAGTATTCGGATTCTTAGAAGCCCTCTCTAACTCTATTTTCTTGCGCAAATCAGAGATAACTGAATCAAAATTACCAGACGTCAGCATAACTCGACCAGTTAGAACTGCAATAGCATTTTCGTATTCGGTAACAAGTGTAGCTGAACTTTTTTGCGTTTTAAGTTTCTTAACAATTTTTTGTAACTCCCATACTACATTCATCACTTCCTTTTTTCTATCGCAAACCGTATTTTATGTAGCCTCTGCTTTGTCTTCGTTGTTTGTCATCTTGTCACCTGTTTGTTGTTTTACCACACTAACAGTTCATGTTTACACTTTTGTGGCAAGATCTAAACACCACTTTAAGGACTAAATATGTGTAATCCATAAGTATTATTGGTCTCAAAGAGCATAAATATTACTAATGACTACAACGGGAAATATTAGACAGAACATTATCTATTAGATTTATCTTCTTTTAAGAAAAAGTGCGGGAAATTTGGTGAATCTGTGGACAACGTAATTATCAGATTACTTTCAGCTAGCTTGAATATCTCTTATATATTTTAAGGATGTTTTTGTTATTCCTTAAAAATATGTGGGGGAGAAAAATGTATATAAAAGCACATTGCCCGGTATGTGGCACGGATATCTTTCACAATATAAGAATAAAATATGATAAGTACCGGCACTTTGAAGGCGATATACACTCTTATAGATACAAAATAAAAAATATTGAAATAACCGATACGCTCACAGAAAAAGATTTGATTAAAGACATCTTACAAAGCCTGCAAAAAATTATCCATGATGGCGTCAAGATAGATGTTCTAGAAGGGATTATGAAAGACACGTACGGGATTGCAGAGCCCTGCTGTAGAGAACTCATAGATAGGATTCAGCTTGAACTTAACATGTATAGTCCCGATATGAAAACCCTGTACTTCGTGTAACTTTTATTTTTTTTCTTTTTGAAAAACAGTATATCATCAAAATCGGCTTAATGCAGTCTTCAGGGCTTCAGAAATCCTTTAAGGCTTGATAAGTTCTATCCTACTTTTAACCTACAAATTTTAAAAAAGCCTATTATAAAAATGAGATTAATTAAAGTCTACACTGCATATAAACAGATCCAACAATTTAAAATAGTAGATGAATTCATTTTTTAAACTTGTTTAAAGAGTGACTGGAAAATAACCGGTTTTAAGACCTTTTTCAGAACGCATAAAACAGTTAAACTTTTCTAAATTTAAATATACCTAACGATAGATATTTATTCTTAATAGTATATCTAGGTAGCGGATATAAAAAAGAAACAAAATAGTAAAGGAAAAGTAGAGATTAGAAGAAAAAACAGATGTACATAAGAATCTGAGATGCACATCTTGCTGCTTTTATTTTTAACTGCGGATATTATCTTCAAACCTTTACTTCTTCTCCATTTAATACTGCTTCTTCACTGACTCTTACTTCTTTAGTAGTATCCCCATAGCTTACAATATAAGCACCTGTAGGCGCTGTGTCAAACTGAGTTTCCCCTGAGATAGAACCTTCGGTTGAATAAGGTACAGTAAACTCATACCTTCCTTCAGAATCGGAAGTTGTAGATTGAGAATATTCAAAGGTTCTTCCCTGACCGGTTAAAATGGTTGTGTTTATATTGACCGCCTCGTTAGGGGAAGCTGTTCCTGTAATTTTTGCACCTTTGACGTACTCGAAAATCTTGACGTAACCAGTGTCGACTTCCGGGATACTGCTTCCGTAAAGGAAATTATACACCTGTTTGTACACGACTTCTCCCTGGGTTTGATATGCCCAGGTTTCATGGACAAGACGGTACTGTTTCAAACCATTTCCGTCAAGAATATGCAACCTCGATTCCATTGAATTGAAGTAACGCGTGGAAGGAAGGTATTCGTAGCTGCTACCTGTCCAGTAAGGCG
>JAUPKV010000123.1 GCA_030837265.1 Methanobacteriota archaeon | reverse complement strand
TACAAGAGCAACCATGGCTTCTGCGACCGGAACCATGCGCGGGGGGATTGTAGGATCATGCCGGCCTTTGATTGCGATGTCAGCATCTTCTTGAGTTGTAAGGTCAACTGTTTGTTGGAACTTCCCTATGGAGGGAGTCGGTTTTACTGCTGCCCTGCAGACTATATCCAGCCCGGTTAAAATTCCTCCGAGAATTCCGCCTGCATTATTACTCGAACAGGATATCTTTCCTTCCTCCATGCGGAAATGATCGTTCATCTCACTTCCGCGCAGACGGGCAGCCTCAAACCCGGCTCCTATTTCAAAGCCTTTGACAGCGGGATGCTCATGAAGGCTTTTGCAAGGTCTGCATCCAGTCGACAAATACTGGCTCTTGAGACCTGCAGGCACACCTTTTGCAATAACTTCAACGATGCTTTTTAGCTTGGATCATTATTTTTCTCTACCACGTTGAAAGTAATTCTGAATTCCATTCCCTGTTCTCTTTTAAGCCCTATTTCTCCATCCAGTTGGTCAACGAGGATATTTACTAACTGCAGTCCAAGTGATTCAAGACTTTCCAGTTCTACGTTTTCAGGAATTCCTTTTCCGTTATCTGAAATTGTCAAGCTGAAAAGAGATTTGCGTATCTCATTATTCTTTCCTTCCCTACAAAGCCGGATTCTAATTTCTCCCTTTTTGCTTTCATTAAATGCATGCTTGAGTGAGTTGGAAACGAGTTCATTAACGATTATTCCTAATGGCACAGCAGTATCCATATCAAAGAATGCGTCTTCTTCCAGATCCATGAACAGGCAGATATTTTTACTGTTGAGGCTGTAAGTCTGGAAAAGATTCTTAGCTAATTTTCGAAGATATGCCGAAAAGGCAATTGTATCATTTTCTTTTCCTTTATACAGCTCTTCATGAATAAGGGACATTGAGACTACCCGGTTCTGACCTTCCTTAAAAGCCTCTCTAACTTTTTCATCGTCGAACTTTTCCGCCTGAAGGTCAAGCAGGGAAGATATTACCTGCAAATTGTTCTTTATTCTATGATGGATTTCTTTTATGCGGATCCGATCTATTTCAGCCAGGGCTTTTTCTGTCTTTTTTCTCTCGGTATTATCAAGAACAAAGGCTATGCCTTCATTGCTCTCACGATCAAAGGTAGATGCTCCGATAATGATAGGTACATACAAGCCGTCTTTTCGGATATACTCTTTCTCAAAGGGCTTGAACACGCCGAAGGCTTTCAGTTCTGCTATGCACTTCTCGTCCACTAGACGATACTCCGGCGGTGTTATCTTATTCCAATTAACTAGTCCGGCCTGTAAGTCCTCATGCGTGTAACCGACAATATCCAGAAATTTATCGTTGGCGTCGGTAATCTCACCGTCCAGGTTATAGTAAACTACGCCGAACATTCCCGATTCGTAAAAACGACGCAGGCGTGCTTCGCTTTCTCGAAGTGCCTCCTCTGCCTGCTTACGTTCAGTAATATCCCTTACAATTGCTGAGAGAGCTATAAGTTTTCCGGATGCATTAAAAATCGGAGAAAGAGTTACTGAAATATTTATGATGCTGCCATCTTTTTTTAACCGTAAAGTTTCATAATTCTGGACTTTCTTACCCTGTTTAATCTTTTCAGAATAAGATTTTATTTCTCCTTTAATATCATCAGGCTCAAGTACCGATACGTTTTTCCCCAGAATTTCTTTAGCCGAATAACCGTAAATCTGCTCTGCTGCCTTATTCCAGCTGGTAATAATACCGTCAAGAGACTCAGTTACAATAGCGTCATTCGACGATTCAACAACATTCGCCAGTGTCTGAATTTTCTCTTCTGCTTTTTTAAACTCAGTAATGTTCTGAATTGTTCCCTTCATTCGAATAGGGACACTTTTCTCATCAAAAACAATTTCTCCTTCTTCATGCACTATTCGTTCTTCCCCATCTGCTAAGATAATCCGAAAATTAATGCTATATGGTTTTCCTTTTAAGGCTTCCTTAGTGACATTAGCTACATAGTTTCTATCATCGGGATGTACATAACTTAAAAAGGTATCGTAGGTTACTTCAGATTCTTGAGGCTTAAGTCCGAAAATGCGATAAACTTCATCAGACCAGTATTTCTCATCAGTTACAAGATTCCATTTCCAGTTTCCAATCTGAGCCATTCTTTGAGCTTCAGCAAGCCCCTCCTCGCTTTCTTTCAACGATAGATAAGCCTGCTCAAGCTCTGCTGTACGTTCTTTTACCTTTTCTTCTAACGTTTCATTTGCTTTTTTAAGATCTTCTTCCGCTTTCTTACGTTCAGTAATATCACGTGCCGCTGCAAAGACACCAATAACCTCACCATTCTCGTCCCTATAGACCGAAGCATTGTACAAAACAGGAGTTAAATGTCCATCCTTATGCTGGATCTCAAGAGGGTAATCCCGCACCTCACCATGTTTAAATACTTGCTGATAGCCTGAACGGGCTTTTTCAGGCTCAGTAAAGTAATCTGAAAAATCAGTTCCAATCAGATTATTTCTAGGGTATCCAGTAATCTGTTCCGTAGCACTATTCACGTCCGTAATCTTACCATCTTGCCCAATGGTTACTAAAGGGTCCAGGCTGGCTTCAATTAAACTACGATTATAAACGTTTGATAATCTGAGAGCTTCTTCTGACCTTTTCCTTTGCAGAACCTGCACCACTACAGGCGCGATAGCTTCAAGATCCTCCAGTTGCTCACAGCTATAGCCGTTTTCACGGTTTGCAACCGCGATCAAGCCTATCGTTTTCCCGTCCTGGACAAGGGGCACGCCAAGAAACGATGTGATCGGCGGATGTCCATACGGCAAACCTATACTATCGGGATGTGACGGTGGATCATTGGTAAAAAAGCTTTTCTTGTTTTTAATGACACTGCCGTATAAGCCATGAACAACAAAATCGCTAGGGGGACAACGATGCCCTGTCTTGTCGTACATAAGGCACTGCTCCCATCCCAGCTCGCTTTTTGCAATATCGTGCAGCAGCCCATCGGCGCCCATTTCATTAACAAAACCAAACTGGCTGCCGGTAACTTTCAGAGCTACAGATAAACATGCATTTCCCACTTCTTCTTCTGTTTTTGCCTGCACTATATTGCTGAAGATTTGATTGATTCCATCAAGAATACGGTTGTATCTGCGAATCTGGTGCTCTTCTTGCTTGCGCTCGGTGATGTCCATGATCATAGCCAATAACCCTGCGTATTTTCCGTGATCATCGAACAATGTACTGGAGGAAACAATGCACCAGAGGTCTGAGCCATCCTTTCGGATCAACTTGTAATCGATTACCCGGTTAACCCCCTGCATATGCTCACTCAGTCTATCATCAAGCTTTGCACGAAATTCCGGCGACATAAACTTCCGCGGCGACTGTCCCATTATCTCTTCGATACTATAGCCCAGCATTTCGGATATCATCTTGTTAACGAAGATAGTTCGCTCATTACTGTCAATTAACCATATACCTTCCCTGGCAGTCTCCACAATCTTTCTGAACTTTTCTTCACTAGCCCGCAAAGCCTCTTCAGTCTGTTTTCGTTCTGTGACATCTCTAATGATCAGACTCGTACTTATACTGCCATCGGCATATACAAAGATTTTAGAGGTGGTATCGCAGATGAAAGTTGATCCATCTTTTCGTCTATGTGTCAGCTCAGCTCTCATCCAGCCTGTTCGCTTTCTTTCCTCAAGTGCAACTACAAGCTTCTCGTCGTTGACTACTACACCTTCTCTTCCCGCTAGTATAATTTCATCTTCAGTCATGCCAAACATGTGGCATGCTTCAGGATTTGCAGAGAGAATAGTGCCGTCAGGCTTTGTCAGCAAAATTCCGTCGAGGCTGTTTTCATATATAGACCTGTATCGTTCTTCACTCTTCCGCAGTGCTTCCACCAGGTAATTGTGTTCCGCCAGCGATCGGGCAAGTTTGATATTGCTGTAGCTTAGCTGTGAGAGAATGTTGGCAAATTTCATGAAGAAGACCATGATTGCATCCACATTTTCCTTGCTCAACCGTGGAACTTTTTCAAGCGATGCTATGTATTCCTCCTCGTTAAAGCAGTATTTTCTAGCCTGTGACCGGAAAAACTCATAGTCCAGAGGTTCATCGTCAAAAAAGAACTGCCCTAAGAAGATATTTCCTACGTGCTGGCTACCCACCACGATGGGAGTTGCTATGTCCCACATGTTGTTTTTGCACTTGTATGGCTTAAACTCTCCCGGGAGAACACCTGCAGATAGCTTTGTGTCGCTTTCCACACAGTGCTTGCAGGATTCGGGGTGGATCCTGTGGAATTTGGTGCAGATATCCTGCCATCCAACACCTACCAGAATATTGCCTTTGAGATCGATTATACCTATAGGAATGTGGGCAAGCTTGTAGAAATCGTCCATTAGGGATTGGATCGCCTGTGCATCAATTACCTCGGCAAGCTCAAGGTTCACCATCTCCCAATCAGGTGAGAGAGTATTTTCTAAATTAAATCTGACGCGCTGCTCGCTCTGGCGCATTTCATCAGCCTCACGCTTGCACCCGGCGATATTTTTCTGTCCGGAATACTCTATCCGCTCCCACTCTCCTTCTTTTTTGACCAGAGCGAATTGATGGCTGGCGATAACATCGATTATATCGATTGCACTGCACTTTTTGAGGGGATATGTGCATAGAGATATCGTCTGGTATTTGCCGAGAACCTTGTCTATCTGTTTCTCATGTTCGAAGAAATGATTCAAGCGTTCTTGATTCCAGTCTTCGTTATCCATCCAGGATATGTTTCCGCCAAATCTCAAGCCGTCGTAACCACTATCCAGAGCATGATTGAGTTTTTCACCCCATTCATTCAGGACCCTCTCCGAATCGAAAATATCTTTTTTTAAAAACCAGCTTGTGTAAGGAATAATTGTAATTTGCCCTTTCCGCAGGTAGATATCAAGATCAGGAATAGCTATTCTCAGGAATTTTTTTGCATCCTCGATTTCAAGGGTTTTTGACGTAACCCATATACAAAATTCGTTGTTTTCCAGTCCTGTTTTGAAGTAAGGAACCAGTATGTCCACTAAATCTTCTTTTGTGTGATAAAGTTGGCAGAAATGTGTCCCCCAGGGCACATCTCCAACAATATCAATGCCAGAGTTTCTCAGGCTTTCTCTCATTCCAAATAATCTCCTATTTAAGGGCGTATATGACAAAGTTCCGTTGTCTTTTATCGTACAGTTTTGCCTTTTCGTGGTTCAAGTTTGACTTTTCGTTTAACGGATAAGGAAAATCAGTCTTTGAAAAAGATGGCACAAGTATTTCTCTACTCTTCCCTAAAACGGAATGAGTTCGCTTTTGAGATTAATCGACGCGACGACTACCCCACAATATGCTTTGTATAGTGATCTAATATATAAAAGTTCAAATATAAAAAGTATGGACTTATGCATTTCGGGCTTGTCAAATCGTTTTCTCATTGCTTATTTAACATTAGATATATTTAGGAGCTGTATCTTAATAACCTAATGAATTTTAGAAGATATATTCAATATTCATGTAACGTATAAAATACAGTAAATTAATCAGGTTATTTTGTTACAGCTCCTTAGTTTGCATCCTGATTGGTTTAAGTCTTCTCTTTCCTTTATTCTGTGAATCTGGTCTTATTTCAAACTAAAAGATCCTTTGCAATTTCAAGCCTTTATCCTGGGTTTTTGATTCGTTGAAGCATAAAATCCCAAAACATCTTTGAGATCTCATAGCAACTCATAAAATTAGGGAGTGTCTTAAAACTGCTATTCTCAAGTCTATTTTTATATTTTCCACCTTCCAGGTATTAACTTTTTCGTAATATTTGACTGCTGCTTCTCAAGCAGGTATATTTCTTTCCATTTATGTAAAACAAAAAGCTTATATTCAAAATTATAATGAAGGAGTCATTCCAAAAGTTATATTCATCTTAATATTTAACAATATTTGGAATTACTTCAAGATCGGGAACTTGATCGGTAATTTGGGACGTGAAATTTGGGAAGGAAATTTAGAGTTTTGGATAATTTCACTCGATAAGGAGAAAATCCGACTGAAAGCCCAAGAAAAGATTGAGTCACATGCTCGAAAAAAGCTTTAAGAATCCTGTTTGAGTGCTATTTGGGGTAAAGACCCGGAAAAAATCCATACTGAGAGACGTGATTCTCATTCAGCTATGTTAGGCTGTGTGAAAAAGTATATTAATTTTCTTTCTAATTACTTAATTTGTCATCTCGTATTTTTCGCTAACCTTCAACTTATCATCCAGTTTGACTACACATCAGTTTTATCTTATCCCCTTTATTCCAGCAAAGTTCTGGGATTGATAAAGCCGCTCCTTAACATATGATCGGCGAGTACAAGGGCAACCATAGCTTCTGCAACCGGAACCATGCGCGGGGGGATTGTAGGGTCATGTCGTCCTTTGACTATAATTTCGGCGTTTTCCCGGGATGTGAAGTCAACCGTTTGCTGTGGCTTCCCTATGGAAGGAGTGGGCTTTACTGCTACCCTGCAGACGATATCCAGGCCTGTCGAAATTCCTCCGAGGATGCCGCCGGCATTGTTGCTCGAACATATTATTTTTCCGCCCTCCATGCAGAAAGGGTCGTTCATTTTACTTCCGCTCAGGCGGGCAGCCTCAAACCCGGCTCCTATTTCAAAGCCTTTGACAGCAGGGATGCTCATAAGAGCTTTTGCAAGGTCTGCGTCCAGTCGATCAAATACTGGCTCTCCGAGACCTGCAGGCACACCTTTTGCAATAACTTCTACGATGCCTCCGATGCTGTCGCCTTCCTGCCTCATGAATGCAACTTTTTCGAGCATTTTTTTAGCTGCCTCAAGATCACCACAGCGTACAGGAGTTTTTTCTACATTTTCAAGAATTTCTCCAAAAGAAATATTTTTTGCCCGTATTTCACCTAGTTCGAGCACATGTCCGACAATCCGGATTTCAAACCTGGAAAGCAGGAGTTTTGCAAGAGCCCCGCCTGCGACCCTGCCTATCGTTTCGCGGGCTGAGGATCGACCTCCCCCTCTATGGTCTCTTATCCCATATCGGGCCATATAGGTAAAATCTGCATGTCCTGGGCGGGGAGTGTTTTTAATGGTATCATAAGCCGAAGATTTTGCATCAGCGTTCCAGACGAGCATAGATATAGGAGTGCCTGTACTCATACCTTCGAAAACTCCCGAAAGTATTTCAACTCTGTCAGCTTCGCTTCTGGGAGTGGAAACTTCACTCTGTCCGGGGCGCCTTCTGTCAAGCTCTTTCTGAATATCGGTTTCTGAGAAAGGGAGGCCTGCTGGCAGTCCGTCTACAACAACGCCCACTGCCCTGCCATGGGATTCACCCCACGTAGTAATTCGAAACATCTGCCCGAAAACGTTTCCAGCCATGCATCTTAACTGGTCTTTTTGCTATTTGATTTTTGGGGTTGTCGTATAGAGGGCTCAAGATGTACAACTACATCCGATATGTCTTTGTATTCTGCTTTCAGTTTTTTGCTGACTTTGTGAGAGAGAAGATGGGCTTCTCTGAGGGGCATGTCTGATTGAACAAGCACGTGCATATCGACCTTAACATCTCCCATACTTCCTCGAGTCCTTATATGATGACAGTCCATTACTCCTTCAACTCCCATAACCAGTTGACAGATTTCGTTCTCCTCAATCCTGGACATATCCAGCAGGGACTTTGAGGTCTCCTTAATGATTCCATAGCCAGCCCTGAAGATAATAAAAGAGATTATTAGGGCAACGATAGGATCAATTATAGGAAAACCTAACTTTATGGCAATCAGGCTCACCATAACTGAAAGAGAGACATAAATATCACTTCTGGTATGCATCGAATCGGCTATAAGCACCTGGCTTCTCAAGGACTCACCCTGTCCGTACTCATACCTTGTGACCAGATAATTAATACCCATTGTGCCAAGCACGACAAGAAAACTAATAGCTGTAACTTCCGGCATATTCGGGATAAGGAAACGCTTGAGGGCGTTTTGGAATATCTCAACTCCCACAAAAATCAGCAGTAAGGCGATAAAAAAAGAAGCTACGGTTTCATATTTTTGATGCCCGTAAGGATGTTCTTTATCCGGAGGATGAGCTGCAATAGCACTTCCGGCCAGTCCTATAATATTCGAGGTCCCGTCAAAAAGAGAGTGATAGCCGTCCGCACTCATACTTAAAGCACCGGTCAGGTTCCCATAAACAATTTTGGCAAAAGCTACAGCGAGGTTTAGTATAAGTACATAGACAAGGACTCTCTGGACTTTTCTAAACTTCTGTAACAAATCAGACCCCCAGTCATGGAATAATGCTGAACCCGGATAAAAATCCGTAAAAAAAGCTTATCAATGGCACTAACTTTATCATGGGCATTATATTAATACATTAATTCATCCTTTTATTATAAAATTCAACCTTCTAAAAAAAGATCCATATTCGGTTGTAAATAAAAACGAGGAGTAAAACAAGTTCGTACAATATGCTTTTATACTTTTATCAATAGGTAAATTAATAATATCTAAAAATATCTAAAGTTATGCACGCTGCCTGATGCAGGTTATAAGTTACGTATGTTTAACCAATTAGAGGTCTCTAAATGAAAATTTCCATTATTGGCTCTGGATACGTTGGAGCAGTTACTGCTGCATGTTTTGCCGATGCAGGGCATGAAATTATCTGTGTGGATATAGATGAAAAAAAGGTGCAGCAAATCAATGACGGCATTCCTCCTATATATGAGGACGGACTTGAAGAATTGCTTAAGAAATATGCTGAAAAAAGTCTGATCGCAACCACGGATTATGAGTACGCCGTACTTAATACCGATATTTCTTTTATCTGCGTAGGGACCCCTTCTGAGGAAGATGGGAGTATAAACCTTTCAATTGTCCGTTTGGCAGCCGAAAGCATCGGTTTTGCCCTTGCAAAAAAGAAAGGATACCATGTTGTGGTGGTTAAGAGTACGGTAGTCCCGGAAACAACCGAAAAGTTTGTCCTGCCAATCCTGGAAGAAAAATCCGGGAAAATTGCAGGTAAGGATTTCGGGGTTGCTATGAATCCTGAATTCCTGCGGGAAGGAAAAGCTGTTTACGATTTCAAACATCCGGACAAAATTGTAATCGGGTCAATTGATACAAGATCAGGAAATCTTGTCTCGGAACTGTACCGGAATTTCGATTGCGAAATTACTAATACCAACCCACGAACTGCGGAAATGATAAAGTATGTAAACAATTCGTTTCTGGCAACCAAGATTTCCTTTTCGAACGAAATCGGAAATATTTGCAAGAAACTGAAAATCGATACCTATGAGGTCATGAAAGCAGTAGGTAAAGACAACCGCATTTCTCCTCTGTTCTTGAATTCGGGTGCCGGATTCGGGGGTTCATGCTTTCCAAAAGATGTACTGGCTCTGATAAGTAAAGCAAAAGATATAGGCTATTCTCCAATACTTCTTGAATCTGTTATTGCTGTTAATGAAAATCAGCCTCTTCTGATGACAGAACTTCTTCAGAAGAAAATCAGAAACCTCAAAGGCAAAAAAATCGCGGTTTTAGGTCTTGCTTTTAAAAATGATACCGATGACATCCGGGAATCCAGAGCTATTCCGGTGATTGCCGAACTCTTAAGGCTCGAGGCTGAAGTTTCTGCTTACGACCCGCTGGCTGTCGAAAATATGAGGAGGGTCTTTCCCACAATTAACTACCAAAGCAGTGCAAAAGAAGCTATGATGGGTGCGGATGCCTGTCTTGTAATGACCGAGTGGGATGAGTTCAGGAAACTGGATCCAGAGTTTGAAGCGATGAAAAGCAAAATTGTAATTGATGGCAGAAAGGTAATTACAGCAAAAGGTATTGATTACGAAGGTCTCTGCTGGTAAACAGAAAGCAAAGATAAAGCAAAAAAAGAAAAAAGACAGTGTATTGTAAGTTGATATAATAATTTTCAAACTTTTAAGCAAGTATCTAAAAAAGGTAGCCAAAAAATGTTATTTTCTAGAGGACACGTCCTGCAAAATGTCGGATCAAACTGCGGAAATATCATTTTTGCACCACACCTTTCTTTATAGCAAATTTCATAAAATTGCATTCTTTTTACTTTTTCGCGGCATTGGAAAAGAACCCATTTTATGAATATATTAAAACTTACAACATGCATTATTGACGTTTGGATAGGCTCAAAGAGCTATTCGGAAATAATATAATCCAACTAATACGGAGATAAAGATATGTCAGATACGTTTTCTGATACAGCAGAGTCTGTTTTGACAAAAACATCAAAAATAGGGCCGATAAAATCTGCATTTGTAGCCTTAATGCTTATGTTTTTCATTCAATTTTTAAAATTACCAAGTTTACTACTGGATTATTGGTGGTTCGAATCAGTTGGATTCAAAGACATAGTATTTATGGTAAATTTAAAAGCACAGGTTAGCATGTTTATCAGTGCTGCAATTTTTTCTAGTGTATTGTTCTATATAAACTGGAGGGCGGCAAAATCATTTATTAGAAAATTGGGAAATGTTGATGTTGATTTTTTGGATAACATTGAGACCCTGTATGCATTTATCTCCGTAATTTTAATTACCATCTTGTCTTCAATATTTGCTGGATACTATTTTATTTTCTTGCAATACTTTAATCAAAGTCCTTTTGGTATCCTTGACCCTATTTTCGGAAACGATGTTAGCTTTTATGTGTTTACATTACCTGTAATTCATAAATTGCTGAATTTTGCTTTCTGGATTTTTGCGGTTTTATTGGTGGCAGACATAATAATATGTTTTTTTACTAGCAAAATTGAAGACGATTTCGATAAAACTCTGGGTTCAACAAGTTTTTTCGATATCATTTATAAGCTTATGACAAAACTCGGGAGTTCATCGAAATCCTCTGAAGATATCCTGGTAAAACGTGACCTCCCGCTTATTATTCGAATTTTATGTTCTGGAATAATGTTCATTATCGGACTAAATATTTACTTGAGCAAGTATAATCTAATTACTGCGACAGGCGGAAGCAATTTTCTAACAGGAGCCGGACAAAATGATCTAGCTGCATTCCCGTTTTGGCTTCCCGTTTTCGGGGGGCTTATAATATTACTGGGAATCATCACTCTCTCAGGTGTTCCTATTAAAAATTGGAATGCAGGCAAAAAATATCCTGCGATATTTATACTCCTGGTAATATTTATTGTGGGTTCGGGGATTGTACCATCTCTCTGGTCAAGCGCATACTACAAATTAAATGTTGTTTCTAGTGAGCAGCAGGTTCAAATGCCCTATATCGAGAATAGTATCAATTATACTCGAGCTGCATATGACCTGAATGGTATCGATGAGGAATATTATCCCAATAACATAGAGTTAAATGACAGTGTTAAAAGCTCACCTTCAATTACAAATGCCAGAATATTTGATTGGCGTGCGATGGTTCCATTTTTACAAAGAAGCCAGGCGATTGAAAGAATTTACACATTTAATACGCCTGATGTTGACAGATACTCAATTAACGGGAGTGAAGGGCAAGTAATTATAGCTGCTCGGGAGCTGAATCGGAATCAGATTCCGCAGACATGGGAGAATAAGCATGTTATCTACACTCATGGATACGGAGCCGTGGTAGGGTCTGTAAATAAAATGGGTGCCGATAAAATGCCCTTGCTTTATTCGTATGATATTCCGTCAGTTTCTAGTAATCCTGAATTTAGATTAAAAGAAGAAGGGATTTGGTATGGCGAAAACACGAACGATTATATTTTAACGAATACTAAAAGAGCTGAACTTGATTATCCGTCAAGCTCGGGAAATATTTATATCCAGTATAACGGGACAGGCGGAATGCTTATTGATGGTTTTCTTAAAAAATCGGTAATAGCATGGGATATGTCGGATTTTCTAAAGATCATGACATCTGATTATATTACTGATAATAGCCGGTTACATCTATATCGGAATGTCGACGAAAGAGTTGCGAGGGTTGCTCCTTTCTTATATTACGACTTGGATAATTCGATTTTCATCGACAAGGGTGAGGAAAATTTGAAATGGATGATATCAGGTATTGCGTATTCTGATAGCTATCCATATTCTGATTCATCCACTCTGGGAAATACAAGTGTTAATTATGTTAGAGATGCAGCCAAAGTGGTTGTAGATTCTGTGAATGGTACAATGGACTTATATGTAGTAGAGAAAGATCCCCTAATGAAGACTTATATGAGCATTTATCCCGGGCTATTCAAAAACATCGAAAAAATGCCGGAGAGTCAAAAGTTGCATATTAAATATTCTGAAGATTTATTTAATGCGCAGACTAACGAGCTTAGCACCTTTCATATGAAGGATCCGGAACTTTACTATACCAAGCAGGATCAATGGAAACCTTCAAGTGAAATTTCTGATACCGGGGAATTGCAAGTTGCTATGCCATATAACACTATTTTGGAATTACCAAATGGAACGTCGTACGTTTTGATGAGGACATTTAATCCGGCCGATCCACAAAAGACGAATCTGGTATCTTGGATCTCGGTTAATCAGGACTATCCTAATTATGGGAAAATGCTACTTTATAAGTTTGATAAAAGTAGGTCGCTATCAGGTCCGGCCCAGATTGATGCCTTTATCAATCAGGATAAAGAGTTCTCTAGTATGCTTACTCTATGGGGACAACAAGGCTCTACAGTAATTCGTGGTAATTTATTGGTTATTCCTGTAAATAAAGGAGTAATTAATATTAAACCAATCTATATAGCTTCCAGTTCAAATACAAATTCAATGCCTGAATTGGCAGAGGTGATAGTCTTCTATGAGAATCCAGTCACTGGAGAAAGGAATCTCAAATGGGCGGATAGTGTAGAAGGCGCGCTTGGTCAAATATTTACAAAATCTAATAATCCAATAAGTTCAAATGGACAAGCAAATATTAAACAGGAACTGTCTGCAAATCCGCGAATTGCTATGAAAATTCTTATATTAAATAGCAATGGAGAAATTGTAGACACCATTCCTGTACAAAGCAACCAAAGTTTTGTGGTACAGCCCATCACAACTTTAACCTCAGAAAATAATTCTTCTACAGTTGCAGCATAAAAGAAAAATGGAACGTTAATCAATCTCATCACCGGAAAAATGGTACGCAAAGGTAAAATTATATTATCAAACAGCGAAAATATCATTTTTGCAACATAACTATGAATAATGATTAAGAATACTCAAAAATGGAAGGTCACAGAGGACATTGATGATGAAACCTGTAAAAAGCGGAATTGATTCCATCTCCAAATACCTCCGCTCAAAAAAAGAAGTCGGCAGGAGGAAGATCGGACTTCTAGTGGACGGGCCAAATATCCTCAGAAAAGAGTTTGATGTAAATCTTGAGGAAATAAGGGACGTTCTGAAGGACTACGGGAATATCAAGATCGGGCGTGTTTTCCTGAACCAGTATGCCTCTGACAAGCTTGTCGAGGCTATTGAAAACCATGGCCTTGAGCCCATAATCTGTTCCAGTGATGTGGATGTGCGGCTTGCAGTGGAGGGCATGGAACTGGTGTATAATCCCAACATAGATACCCTTGCAATCGTAACCCGAGATGCGGATTTCAAACCGCTACTGAACAAAGCAAACGAACACGGGAAAGAGACCATTATCTTTGGGGTTGAGCCCGGATTTTCCACAGCACTCAAGAATTCTGC
>JAUPKV010000122.1 GCA_030837265.1 Methanobacteriota archaeon | reverse complement strand
TATAGTAATTGTTATTTTTTTTAGAGTATATAAAGGGGTTTTTGATATGCCTTATTTCTCGGAAGCCGGCACAAGATAATAAGAGAAAACTGGATTTCGTTAAGCCTGAGTATGAAATTTCGAGGCTTACAATTACCACTCCCAATGTATTAAACAGGTTTAAAAAGTTGAATGATGGGAACCCCTGGAAAGAACAAATTAAACCTTTTAACTTCTTCCTTGTGGGATTTCAGACAATTGAAGAAAAAGGTGATGCAGTTAAGCCTCTGGCTCCGTTTACTAAGGATTATCAGAAGATAGTTTATGAACCATTTATTGATTATGAATCTGGGGAAGTTAAGGAAGGTTCTCAATATTTCAAGCCATTAAGTAGGACTATTTTGCAGTATGTTGAACATCTCGAAAACAAGTTTGAAGGAGATATAGGAGTTTTAAAGAGAAAACACATTCAGGCTGATAGTTTAATTTACATTGGAAAAGAAGCCAACAACATTGAGGATCAGCCTTTAGATGTGACAGGAGCTCAGGTTTTCATTAATGAGGAAGATATCAAGCAGAAGATTCTAAGCTTAAGTCCAAAAGAAGCTCGGGAATTCGGAATAAAATATAGAAGTACCTTGAATAAATTGAAAAACAGGGTGAAGGAAGGCGACTTTAAACTGGATACAAAAGAGATAAGAAAAATTCTGAATTTTGTATATAAGGAATGAAAAGTCAGATAAACCATTTACTTTTTCCAGCCTGCTTTATCTATGCTTTTCTACACTCGTTCATCCTATTGACCTGAGAATATTGGTTATTTGGTCGATTACCTTACTATTCAATGTAAAAAAAAGAAATCAATTCTTTGGTGCTTTTGATGTAATAGAAGTATCAAACGTAAGTAAAGAAGAGATCCAGGCAGTTATTGAAAAATCAAATGTTCATTTTTTATTTCCTGATAATTGCAGGGATCCATTATAAAGTAAATCAATAAAATCTTGGTTACGCTATAGACCTTATTTTCTAAATGAACACATAAAGAACTGCTGCAAGGGATACAATTTCGAAGTCTAAAGACTTGTATATGTTTAACGAAATCATTTATTCTGGCGCAGATCCAGACCGACCAGAACACTCTCTGTATTCGAAAGGTCTCCTATTATTTTTTTTACCGATGAAGGAAGTTTTTTCATCAGAGTTGGGACAGCTAATATTTGATCTTCCTTAGCTAATCGTGGATTCTCCAAAAGATCTATAATTTCAATCCTGTACCTTCCGCACAGATTTTCTTCACATATCTTTTTCAAGTTGTTGACTGCATTCCTACTATTCTTAGTCTGACCAGTCACATATAGCTTCAATAAATAACATTCTTGGTCAGAAATAGTATCAGATTCTATTGGTACATCTCCATTTTCTGCTAAATCTCTCATAATTTCCTCATATTTTTAAAATTTTTATCCAAGGTATATCCTATTTGCTTAGATTTCCATTATAATCAATTATGAAAAACTGGCACTAAAACCAAATTAATAAAACAAAGAAAGACATTAGCGATTATGGTTGTCAATCACTCACAAACACGACCCTTCACTAAAAAGATATATATACACAATAGAGGTCATCATTCATATACTTATGCTAGAATATTTTTTAAATGGTTTCTAAGAATTTAACCTTTATATATAAAGCAAAAATAGTATGTAAATATTTAAACAAAAATAATACTATAAGCTAACTTAAAATTTTATACTAGATTTACAGTGCAGAAATAAAATGAATATTTGGTTAAAGCATTTTTCGAAAATGAGGGATTGTGCGTAACTTATACAAAAGCGTACACTTTTTTATCAGATTTGATTTATGAAAATGAATTAATTTTAGGTAGGACAATTTCCTAAAAATCAGTACTGTGGATATCTTTCTGTAGCGTACACTTTTTTCGCCTTACCTATATCCCCCAAATTTAGTGCAAGAGGTAAGATTCGAACCCACGAAATACTTTGATGATATTTCCTGAGAATTCGTATACACTCAGAATTTTTTCCTTTAGATCTCGAGGTCTCGGTTTAAAAAATACATGACCTGCACCTGCAAAAGGTTCTCTGTATTCCTCGTTTTATGGAAGAAAAAAGGAAAGAGAAGGGAGATAAGAGAAATAGATTTCATTAAATCTCGTATTCAAAAGGATCCACAAAAAGATATCCTGCTGAATAGTTTTAAAAACTCAATAAGGGAAAGCTCTGGAAAGAACAAATTGAACCTTTAATTTCATAGTAAAAAAGAAAAACGCTTTATGAAAATAAAGCGTTTATTTCTGTTTTTTATAGTTTCATTCTGTAGTTACTCCATCAAATTTCGCTGGATTGGCTTCAGCTTCTTCCTTTGTGGCACGCACGATGCCATCCTTGTGAATAGGCGGCGAATAGATAGTATACAGTTTCAGAGACTCTGTTTTTCCAGTGTTTATGACATTGTGTTCAGCACCTGCCGGGATTATTATTACAGATCCAGCAGACACTTCGTATTCATTACCATTGATTATGCACTTTCCTTCTCCTTCTTCAAAACGGAAAAACTGGTCGCTATTCTCATGCATTTCCATTCCGATTTCTTCCCCGGACTTGAGGCTCATAAGTACAAGCTGGCTGTGCTCTGCAGTATAAAGCACTTTGCGGAAATAGTTATTTTCCAAAGTGGCCTTTTCGATATTAATAGAGAATCCTTTCTTTTGGTTCTCTTCCATTTTTCCACATTCATTAGTTTGCTCTTTAGCACTTACTGCAACTGCTGCCACTGACAGTAAAAAACAAACTGCTAGCAAAATACCCAGTGTCTTTTTTGCTCTACTAATTTGTGTTTCCATTTGTCCAAACCCCGAAGTTATTTCTAAATAGTTAAAACTATTAGTAATATTCAATTAATATCGCACAATTATTATTATTATTATTATTATTAGCATTATTATTAATACACTATAATTAATCTAGCGAAATATTAATCAGAATTAATTTATAAGAACTATCTATGAATCAATTTGTTAATTCAAAACTTACGCTATCTATTTAGATGCAAAACATATATCTTGATAATCAGATATTTTTCCTAAAGCATCCATTATTGTTAAAAAAGGAAAATGGTCAATAATTCTGTAAAACCACCGTTTCCAAAACCCACTGAATCAAATATAATGAGTTTTCAGAAAATATAATGCAGTATTAGAAATTTCGCTTGCTTTTTCAGGTCAGCTTCTAAAAGAGAAAAGTGATTCCTTTTCAGAGGAATACTTCGAAAGAGAATCAAGGCTTTTTTGTTAGAACGATTTTGAAAATTGACTGTTGTGCATAAATCTTACACATGCGTACAAAAAATTTGAGTTACTTGTATCCTAAAAGGTTAGTGCAGGAATACAGGTAACTCAAACATTCTGAAAACATCAACCGTGTATCAATGAACTACCTAACTTTTGAAAGAGATAAAAATCTGTTTTTATATATGATAATCTTCTAAAAAGAAAAAACCTTATTTTGTTAAGGTAACTCCCTAAAAGAGGTGACTTATTTTCGACTAACTAACTTTTGAAAAAGAAAAATCCGATTTTTCTCACACTCTAAAAGAGGTTGTGCATAAATTCTACATAACAGCATTGCGTTTTTTATCTTTACCTATTACCCTACCCTTTAGTGCGAGAGGTAGAATTCGAACCCACAAAAAATTTTGGCGCCAAGATCCAAAAAAGGAATCTTTTATTTTCGAGAGGTATTTAATATTTGCAGAAAAACCTCTACAATAAACACCTGAGTATAATCTTTTTTGTACCCTGCCCAGCGATCCCTGTAAGCTGAAGCATATTCTTCAGCCGTATTAAATTCAGGGTGGACTCTTACAAAGTTCGTAGCATCGTATTTTAGCAATGTAGGAATCACCAGGGCATCAATTTTTTTTCTGGAATTTTAAATTCTGGTTTCTTTGGGATTTGCATCATGTAAGAGATATTACTACTTAGAAAGGCCATGTTATCCCCGTTTATGATGAATGAAAGAGATTTGAGATTCTAAATTATAGATCGAAATTTTTAAATTCTTCCAGTAAACCCCGCATTTTTCATGAAAAGGAAGGTTGTTAGATTCTATTTTAGCCAATTCAGATTTATCAAATTCTAATTGTTTTGTTAGTTCGTCGAGAGAGAACATATTTTACCCCCTATTGCCTGAAAGAGTTCTTCAGGAGAATATCCATGATCATGAACTAGATGAGAAAATGATTCTTCACATCCCATGAAAGCAGCATGAAAGTTAATTTCAAAGAGGATTTCACATTTTTTTGAACAAAATCTAAAAGTGGTTGATGTTTCGCCATGCTGTGAGCCTGTTGCGTAACTAGACGAAGAATAAGCGCCCTGAGCAGTTAGGCTGCACCCACATGTAGCACATTTTGAGTTGTATTTGACTATGCATTGATTCATGAGCATTTGTTTTCTGTATTTTTTGTGAGACATTGATTTCACCCCTGCATGAATAGCGCGGAAGCTGTCCTAAAGCTCACAGAAGGCTTTTCTTTTTCCTTTGGTTTATCATCCTGCTTTGGAGCTGGTTGTTTCTTGCAGCGTGCAAGAGCTCCGGAGAAGAAGGCTTTAGCTTTTTCATTACCTTTCTGAAAGAGACGTTTACCTTCTTTGCCAACTACGCCCACCCGAGCCCATACGCCTTTTGATTCTATGCGCTCGGGAGCCTGCTTGATGTTTTTGCTTGCGGACCAGAACTGAATATTGAAAGCCCAATACAAAGCACCTGAGCTAGGACTCATTGATTTTTCGAGATAATCTGAGAGATAGCCAGCAGGAGGTAAAGCTCCTGCATCCCTTGGAGATTGGCGAGCCCAGGTCCATCCTTCTTTAGTCTGTGTTATGGCGCAGATATTCATTACCGGGCCACCTCCGTAGCTTACCCATATCTTTTTAAGAAGTTTTATAGGCATTAGCCAGTTTAGACCAAATATCACAATATGGAAGTGCAGCCGTCCGTTTTTTTGAAATTCATTTACTTTGATGTAGGTTAGGCCACTGGCAAGTTTTGAGTCAAGAAGGTCGCGTAATTTATCCCAGGCTTCGCGCATTTGAGTGTTAACCGATACGAGATCGCCAGCGCTAGAGGGAGCAGTAAGAGTGAGGAAAACGCCTTTTAAATACCGATGGTTTACATAGTCCCAGGTAGCCCAATAGGCTTGTTTGTTTGCTGTTTGGCGATCTTGGCTTGTGAATCGGGTTTTATACGGTAGATGTACTTTACTGGAAAAAATGGGGTTACCGTCCATGCTATGAACCATTTCAATGTTTTCAGTATTGATCCTTGAAATGTATTCACCAAAGCCCCCAATGACCTCGAAATAAATATTGTTGGTGTAGATGAATTCTTTTGTTTCACGGTCCATGTAACCGAAACCATTACACCGGCTGAGTTTATGCAGAGCCTTATAACGTTCGGGGTTAATATTTTTAAGATCTTCTAAAGTTTCAGAGTGCTTATACGGTTTTTTGGATGTGTTACAGTGCCGCTCGCTGTCGAGTTCGGTCTTATCGGTAATTTGCTTATCTTGGATCAAGGTAAGTGGGTTTAGAGGATTAGCCCGGATCCAAAGAATAGAATCTTCCCTTCCCATCAAGAAATGGAGCTTACCCGCTTGCGTTGTTAGATAATCATAGATCCTTTTATAAATTCGTTTTAAAGTTTCTTTGAGTTTATACTTTTCTTTGAGATAATTGGCGATTTGGCTAACAGAATAAGGTTTTTCGCTGGTGATTTTGTAAAAATCTGAGATCTGAGCTTGAGATAGACCTGGCATAATCTCCCCCCGTAGTATACTGGTATAGTTCGGTCTCCAAAAAAATCGAAAAAAAATAAATGGGGTTTAGACCCCGAGAGCCTCAGCTATCGAAGCTTGCCTGTAATGCT